>NZ_JBMPPD010000018.1:0-83324 GCF_049339825.1 Undibacterium sp. RuRC25W
CCGCATTGATGGTGTTTTGTTGTGGTTGCTGCTGTACTTGCACTTCTGGCGGCGGAATAAATGGTGGCGGTGGGGCCAACAGTTTCGGCGGCGGTGGTGGTGGCGTATCAGGTGGCGGTGGCGGAGGCTTTACCTCTTCCACGATTTTAGTCTCCATTGGCTTTTGGATGATCTGAACGATCTTGGTCCCTAAGCCATTGAGTAGTGCATACAACAGCACTAAATGAAATGCTAAAACCAGCCCCATGCCGAGGAACTTCTTACCTGGCTCTTGCTGGCGATTTGAAAAATCCATTCCGACTGTCTCCTCAATCTAAGAATACGAAGGCGCTAATAATAACCGCTGTTACGTGAAAATTTTCGCCTCAATGCTGAAAAGTTTTCATATTTTTTGTAGCAAACA
Source organism: Undibacterium sp. RuRC25W (assembly GCF_049339825.1). Taxonomy (NCBI): domain Bacteria; kingdom Pseudomonadati; phylum Pseudomonadota; class Betaproteobacteria; order Burkholderiales; family Oxalobacteraceae; genus Undibacterium; species Undibacterium sp. RuRC25W. Next base: position 404 of record NZ_JBMPPD010000018.1, read on the forward strand.
CAGGTATTTTCCGAATAAGCGGTTATTTATCGGTTTTTCGCTGTGAGAAAACGCTATCTGTCGATCAATTTTTTGCTGCTGATTTACCTCTTTTGCTCTTTCCTTCACTATGACTAAGGCTAGGTTTTACGTCTGTTTTTCTACGCTCCTTTAATACCAGTAATACCAATGGTATTGATCGCAATGTCGGACGTTATTTGTTTTCCTGCGGTAGTCCTGAAATATTTCTGATTCTCAGTAGCACACTTGTTTGCAACTGCAATTGCAATTATTGTGCCCGCTGATACGGGTCAATCAAATAGTGATGTACCTATCCTTTAATCACATCACTTAACGCTGATGATGCCTATATTATTTTTCCTCTACAAAAACGACAGCGCTTCTGGCAGGTAGGCTGAAACCGTCACTCACTGAAAATGTTGCTTCTTTTGCGATGCGTTGATCTCCTGCGTTTGCACTGAGGTGGACCGGGTGTAATTGAAATGCACGCTGTTCTAGTGCAGGGATGCGTAGATGTTGTGCCACCTGGCTGACATTGATCAAATACACCAGTGATTTCCAGTGCGCAGATGCCAGTTGCTCTCCATTAATAAAGCCGACAATGACTGCGGGGTTTTGAGTTTTGCCAGTATTGTAAAAATGGAGTCGTTGTCTGACCTCTCTACTTTTGTTGAGATGGAACAGGGAGGTACTTTGTCGTATTTTGAGCAAATCTCTGAAGGTGTCGCGCGTCCAGGCAATATCTTCTGGACGTGGTTTGATTAACATTGTCGTCAGCAAAGGCTGCATCAAGGGATAAAGTGCTGCATTATCTTGTTTCGGAGGTAAGCCTGTCCCAAAGTAATTATCTTGATACGTCCAGTCAATGCGGTTGAACCAATCTCCGGAGTTATAGCTATTACCGTCCAATGACTTTGAACGAAGGATATCTGTGCCCGCATGAAAATAGGCAATACCTTGACTAAAAGCGGTCAGCGCTAGGCCGAGAATCTGCACTCTTGCGCGGTCTTCGTGACTGGTCGTCAACGGAAGCCGGAATGCATTGATATCAAATAGCGTTTGGTTATCGTGATTTTCTACATAATTGACTACTTCGTCTGGTTCGCTGGCATAGCCTGCGGGCTGGCCGTTGTAGTCGATTTCTTTGAGTTTTTGATGTTGCCCTTGCCAGGTCTCGAGTTCGTAATCGCTGAGAGTTCCAGCTAGTCCGACACGGACCATATCTGCAGCGCGTAAAACATGCTGCGGGTCGGTTCGCGCCGAGAGTTGATTAGGGGCGTCAACCATCCCATTGATAAACCCCTGATCTTTGATGATGCTGTTGATGTCGTCATTTCTCCCTGGACCTCGAATGGCATCGCGTGCTCGGTCGCTGAACGTACCGATGCCACTGCCATTGAGGCTTAGCTGCGTTGCCTGAACGAAGCGTGCGTTATCAGCTACCTCACCAAAATTCCAGCCTTCACCAATTAACTCAATAGGATGACCGTTTTCAATTGCCAGTGACGTCTTTAATTGCTCCATGACAGCACGTGGTTGATGTCCCATCAGATCAAAACGGAAGGAGTCGATCTTGTACTCGCGGGCCCACAGGCGTACTGAATCGGTCATTAATTTGGCCATCATTTTGTTTTCAGTCGCTGTATTTCCGCAGCTCTGACATGTTGACTCTTCAACCTTTCCTTCGCTATTACGTCGTTGGTAATAACCAGGGACGATACGATCGAGTACCGATTTCTCATGCTGACCAGCGTAGGTTGTGTGGTTATAAACAACGTCCATGCCGACCCGAAGATTGGCTTGGTGTAGCGCCATTACCATTTTTCTGAACTCAATAATACGTGTCGCCCCATCTGCAGCACTGGTGGCGTAGCTGCCTTCCGGGCTGTTGTAATGGTAGGGATCGTAACCCCAGTTAAAGCAATCAGTTGCGGCATGTGCATCAGTGATGGCTTGCTGCTGTTCGCTATCAGCGCTTCCGGTGACTTCAGGTGTGTCGCAATGCGTCTCAGGGATCGTGGCAATATCGAAGACCGGCAGCAAATGGATATCAGTGATGCCTGCTTGACTCAGTGCAGTCAGGTGGTGCATGCCGTTGGACTGCGTTTCGGTAAAGGCTAGGTATTTGCCGCGATAAGCTGGTCGTACGCTTTGGTCATTGGCAGAAAAATCGCGAACATGTAATTCGTACACAGACATATCCGTCGGCTTTTGTACCCGTGCAGGGATTGTCTGCCGATCCCATCCTGCTGGTTTAAGGGCGGGATTAGTTAGGTCGCCAATATAACTACGTGTTGAGTCTGTTGTCAGACTGATCGAATAGGGGTCGGTGACTGCATTCCGGACCCAGCCTGTTCCCGGGATGAAAACATCCACCAGATATCGGTAATACCGACCGGAGAGATCTTTATTTGTTTGTGCCGCCCAGACGCCAGTCGATGCATCAAAGTGCATAGGATGAATCGTATTCGCTTGACTCTTACCTGTGTGATAGGTACAGACCGCAACGTGTTTCGCAGTCGGTGCCCATAGTTTAAAACTGCTATCGCTTTTTTGTGAGCGACCTGTCGCTTTTAGTTTGACGCCTAAATCATTCAAGTCGTTGGCAGCAACATAGAGGTCATCGAGGGCGCCCGGATTCTGAATATAGGTGTAGTCAGTGACGTTGTTTTGTTTATCCACTTGGACTAAGACGGCTTGTTGCTGGAGTAGTTTTAGCAATGCTGTTCGTGGCTGATCGACATGCAACTCGACCCCTGCGCCGGTAAAGGTGAAGCGGTTTTGCAGCTCAGTTCGTGCACTCTTGACACTGCTGCCGGCAGCTAAGCGCAGATGTGCTGATGCGCCTTGAACTTTGCTTCCTTTGACAATGTCTAGTTTGCCACTCTCTGATAAGTATAAATAAAAACTGCCATTCGACGCTTTATGTGGCCAGCGTAGTGTGTCGCTACTGAGCCAGTAGGCACGGGCATCTGTTGCTTGTAATGCTGTTTTGTTCAGGAGTGTCTGATATGTTGATTGATCGCAATCGCTGATCTGAGGCGATGAAATGGCGTGAGTCGCAGGTAGTTTTGTTTGATCAGTGGACATGGCAGCAGCCGTGCTCAGACTGACGAGCGGACTGAGTAGCGTGAGTAGCGTGAGTAGCAGCGATGCTTTCTGCGCCCGACGAACGCGTTTTACGTCTCGTTGGGCCGACAGGGGCTGGTACCTGCCGCGAGCGGCAGAGTTACTTGATATCACTGATGTCTCCTGCGTTAAGTAGTTCAACTACATTAACGTGATGCCTAGTTATTTATAAAAATTCCAATAATTCTTTATTATTTTTGTTTATGGGAACAATTTTAACTGATAAATACACAAAATGTGTGACTTTGAATTTAATCTATGTAGTAATATTACATAAATTGATGGCGAACTGAGATGTTGCTGCGCCATCTCCGGAGAAACGACATTGATGGTGATACGCTAGTGCAAGATATAACAATCCAACATTCCTCAGCACCACGTCTTCTCGCCGATATCGGTGGGACTAATGCCCGCTTTGCGCTTGAGTTTGAGGCACATCGTTTCGTTGCCGTGGTCGTTTTATCATGTCACGCTTATGCTGATCCAAAGGCTGCTATTGTTGATTATTTAAACAGCGAGGTAGTGCAGCGGGTTTGGCCTGGTGCAATTCACCATGCGGCCATTGCTATTGCTAATCCGGTAGATGGTGACGTAGTGAGCATGACGAATAATCACTGGACGTTTTCTACTACGGCCTTAAAACAGGCATTAGCGTTGGAAACCTTGCTAGTGGTGAACGACTTTACCGCTCTGGCGCTCGCCTTGCCTCATCTGGAGTCGCATGAACGGATCCAGATTGGTGGCGGGCAGGCACAAGAGAATCGCGTCATCGGCCTGATTGGTCCTGGAACTGGTCTAGGCGTTTCTGGCATTATTCCTTGCCAAGAAAAGTGGGTACCATTATGTAGTGAGGGTGGTCATACTAGCTTTTCACCAACCAACAAAACCGAACTGGCATTGCTGGAAGTCATTTGGCAGGAGTTTCCGCACGTATCCGCTGAACGTTTGATTTCAGGCATGGGCTTAGAACTGTTATACCGTAGTTTGCAAACCTTGAAGGGTGTCACCCAACTCGAAACCTTATCCGCAGCGGAAATCAGTGCGCGGGCATCCGACGTCACTTGTCCGGTGTGCACGGAAGCCGTTAGTCATTTCTGTGGAATGCTCGGGACTGTTGCCGGAAATCTGGCACTGACTTTAGGTGCAACTGGTGGTGTGTATATTGGTGGTGGTATCGTGCCTAAACTTGGTGAGTTATTCCTAGCCTCTGCCTTCCGTCAGCGTTTTGAAGCGAAAGGACGATTTGCTGATTACTTGGCACAGATACCCACGTATCTGATTACCGCTGAATATCCGGCATTTCTGGGGGTTTCGGCACTGCTTAATGAACACCTCGCTGCGCAACAACCTTACACCCGCGACTCTTAGCAACAGAGAATAGCGGATAGCACTAGGGCGAAATAGCGAGCGCGGGTAAAGCAATCAACATCGTCAATCAAAAACAAAATAATTTGCAGGATCTTATGTCGACCACATTGAGTAATCAGAATGTATCAGCAACGACACCACAGTGGTGGCGTGAGTCAGTGATTTATCAGGTTTACCCTCGTAGTTTTCAGGATAGCAACGGCGACGGTATCGGCGACTTGCCCGGGATTACCAAACAGTTAGATTACATCGCTTCCTTGGGTGTGGATATCGTCTGGATCTCTCCTTTTTTTAAGTCGCCAATGAAGGATTTTGGCTACGATGTCTCGGATTATTGCGATGTTGATCCTCTGTTTGGTACGCTGGCGGATTTTGATCACCTGTTAGCACGCGCGCATGAGTTGGGTTTAAAGATCATGATCGATCAGGTCTTGTCGCATTGCTCAGAGCAGCACCCATGGTTTGTTGAAAGTCGGCAAAGCCGGGATAACCCAAAAGCAGATTGGTATGTCTGGTCAGATCCACAACCAGATGGCACGCCGCCGAATAACTGGCTCTCCGTGTTTGGTGGCTCGGCCTGGCAGTGGGATGCACGTCGCCGTCAGTATTACATGCATAATTTCCTAGTCAGTCAGCCAGATTTGAATTTTCATCATCCTGACGTGCAACAGGCGCATCTCGATAGCATGCGTTTCTGGCTTGACCGCGGTGTTGATGGTTTCCGGTTAGATGCCTGTAATTTTCATTTCCATGATCGTCAGCTGCGTAGTAATCCTGCTGCGACTAATCGCGATACCAAAACCGTGCAGGACACCAATCCGTACGGCATGCAAGCGCACGTGCATGACAAAACACAACCTGAAAATTTACTCTTCCTAGAAAAAATCCGCTTACTACTCAACGAATACGGCGCGATCGCCATTGGTGAAGTTGGCGCGGATGATTCATTAGGCGTTATGGTCGAGTACACAGCAGACGATAATAAACTTCACATGGCGTACAGCTTTAACTTACTGACACCAGAAGTTTCGGCACAATACATCCGCACGCAGGTTGAAGAGTTCGAAACTCGCGTTAAAGGTGGCTGGATATCATGGTCAGTGGGTAATCACGATGTCGTGCGCGTGATGTCACGCTGGGGCGGTAAAAATGCGACGCCGCAGTTTTCCAAGATGATACTCGCGTTGCAATTAGCCTTGAAAGGAACGCCGTGTCTGTATCAGGGTGATGAGCTGGCGTTGACGGAAGCTGACATTGCTTATGAAGATATTCAGGACCCTTACGGTATCACGTTCTGGCCTGAGTTTAAGGGGCGCGACGGTTGCCGTACACCAATGCCATGGATTGCCGATGCGCCGTTTGCTGGATTTAGTAATCACAAGCCATGGCTGCCAGTGCCGCCAGAGCATGCCGCTAATGCCGTCGCGGTGCAAGACAAGCTAGCCGACTCTGCATTGAACTACGCACGTCATATTCTGCGTTGGCGCAAACAGTTTCCACAACTGACGTTAGGAAATATTTTCTTTTTTGACGCGCCCGAGCCAATCTTGGCGTTACGTCGAGATTTACCTGGTCACCCAAGTATTATTGCTGCATTTAATCTTGGCGATCAGCCGATCCAGTTTTTGTGGCCTGAAGCAGCAGGTGCGCGTCAGCTCACTGACGTTGGATTGCCAGGTCAGCTCAATGGATCCTGTCTAGAATTACCTGCATTTGGTGCATGGTTTGGTGAATTGAACTAATAGACCATTGCATTTTTGGGTGGGTAAAAACGTGCCATGTATTTGTTGATACTAGGCACGTTTTTTATTTGCCCTTCAGGTAAAGCTGATCTTCAAACGTGAATACCCATGCTGGTTTATAGACGACAAAGATTGTGATCAAAAAACCGGTTAAAAATGCCTCCCCCCAAGCGAGCAGCAGCATGTAAGCATACGCGTCGTTCGGGATAGGAATCGTTGGCAGCAATAAGCTATGGATACAGAGTGCCAGCAGTCCGGTAGCGGCATTGACGATAAATGCCCCAAAAAAACCGTTTCCAAATAAATACACAAACATATGCTGCGGTAGATATTGCTGCGTTTTTTTTAGGATGAAATCACTGAGAAGGGCCGGTATCACTGCAAGCAAGAGGATATTGGTTCCAAGGTTAAGCCAGAGTCCGTCAAATTCTGCCGTATAGGCGAGCACGCTCAGCGCTGCACCGACACAGGTCAGTGCACGACCAAACATCAGCGCGAACATCGCTAAGCCGATTAAATGTAACGATAAGTCGGTTTGCACATGGACGCGCATGTGCCACAGCAACGTTAGAACAATAATGCTAGCGCACCAGGCGGAAAATGCCGTTGGCTCGCGCCATTTTTTCCAAGGGATTTTTTTGATCTCTGCCAAGAGAAATAGGCTGGCGGTCAGCATCATGAGCAGGTTAAAGGCGAGTTCTATTGGGGTGTAAAAGATGCCCATGATGGTGGCGCTCGGGTTTAAGTGGTGGGGTAGAATTAATGATAAACCTGTTTTTGTGCGCGGGGCTTGTTCTTAATTAATTGGATTGCACTTCGGATGTTGTTACTGCGTGTCGCGCAAATTGCTTTGTCTAAAATGAACAAGGTCAACACTTTAAACTCTACACCTCAAACTTCACATCTAACATGCCCAATCCCTCGTCTTGCCGTCATCTGCGATGGCGGAGGATTTAGTGCGCGTGAGTGCTATTTGTCTCTGGCGGCCCCCGCTTTGTTGATCTCCATCAAGATCAATGATCGCACTCTCCCTCCCGCAGGGGAGTTTTATTGTCACGCAGGGGGGCTGGGTAGTAATATGCTTGCTCTTAAGATAGCTGGATCTCGATGGTTTATTTTCAGTGGGGTGCTTTTTACTTAACTTCCCGACCGAAGCGCCAAATGAGGTCGTCAGCTAACCTGCAGAGAGCGAATTTCCCCGTGTGGCATAAAAATCGGCTTTAGACCTGGCCAGCGTGCGTTTTTGTCAGACGAAGTTGATTTTTTGTTTATGATACGGTGTCGCCCATATTCTATGCTTCAAGGAAACGGAATCCATTATGTCTTCAGCGTCACCGGAAGAGCAACAGCCTGTCCCAGTAGAGCAATCCAAAGTTGATACGCTGTTATATGCGGCACAAAAGCAGGCCGCCAGGTTTTATATCGCCCTCAATGCAAGAGGTCTGGGGCTGATTGCTGGATTGTTTTTCTTAGCGTGGATATTTTCGGGTATTTATAAGGTACAACCAGAAGAGCAGGGGGTTGTGCTCCGCTTTGGTAAATGGACAGAAACCACCAAATCTGGATTGCATTATCATTTGCCGTATCCGTTTGATACAGTACTTTTTCCTAAAGTAACGCAGGTCAATGAATTAAAGCTCGGCCGCACCCGCGCCAGTTCAGCTGACAATTCCAATTCACATGATGACCAGATGCTGACCGGCGATGAAAACATTGTCGAGGCCGACTGTGTGGTGTTTTGGAAGGTGAAGGACGCCGGTCGCTATTTATTTCAGATCAAAAATCCAGAACAAGCGATGAAGATCGCTGCTGAAAGCGCATTGCGTGAAGTAATCGGGCGGACGCCGATTCAGGCAGCGATGTCGGATAAACGTCAGCAAATTGCGGATGAAACCAAACAACTCTTACAGACCCTGCTTGATAAAGAAGAATCTGGTATCTATGTCACACAGGTACAGTTGCAACGTGTTGACCCACCAGTTGCTGTCATTGACGCGTTTAACGATGTTCAACGGGCTCGTGCGGATCAGGAACGGGCGCGGAATGAGGCTGAGGCCTACCACAACGATATTTTGCCGCGTGCCCGCGGTGAGGCATCCCATATTATTCAGGATGCAGAAGCCTATAAAACACAGGCCGTCAATTTAGCAGAAGGTGAAGCGAAGAGTTTCTTATCGGTCTATCAAAGCTATGCGCAGGCCAAAGATGTCACTGCGTGGCGTTTGTATTTACAAAGTGTCGATGCCGTCTTGAAAAAATCGGGCAAGGTTATTATCGATTCTTCAGGTAAAGGTGTCTCTGGCGTTGTGCCGTATATGTCGGTTACCGATAAAAATACAAATACGAGTACCAATGTCACTAACAACGCAAATGGCAGTGAGAGCAAAAAATGAATAAAAATACGGTCAGGTTAGGCGTCGCTTTCTTTTCATTAATCGGTTTGTCTTTGTTGTCCTCGACGTTTTATACCGTTGGCGAGGATCAACAAGCTCTGGTCGTGCGTTTGGGGGCACCAACGGGTGCAGTCAGTCAACCCGGCCTGAAAACCAAAATGCCAATGCTCGATACGGTCATTTATTATGATCGTCGCTTACAAATTCTGACGCCACGTTCAGAACAAGTCATTCTGGGTGACCAGAAGCGGATTGAGGTCGAGACGTACACGCATTTTCGTATTATCAATCCTTTGCGTTTTTATCAATCGGTCCGCACTGTTGATCAGGCGGGCACCCAATTGTCGCAACTGGTCAGTTCATCGCTGCGCCGAGAGTTAGGTCAAGTCATGCTACCAGCGTTGCTGTCGAAAGAACGACCAAAAATTGTTGATCGTATCCAAAAAGAAGTTACTGAAAAAGCACGTTCACTGGGCATCGAAGTGACAGAAGTGCGCTTTCATCGTGCAGACCTTCCATTGGAAACGAGTCAGGCGATTTACGATCGGATGAAATCCGAACGTGAACGGGAAGCCAAAGAATTACGTGCACAGGGTTTTGAGTGGGCACAACAAATTCAGGCATCGGCGGATCGTGAGCGTGCGATCATCTTGTCCGAAGCCCAACGCCAGAGCAACATCACACGCGGTGAAGCAGATGCGCAAGCCAATCAAATTTTTGCTGCGGCATTCGGTAAAGATCCGAAGTTTTATAAACTATATCGCTCTTTGCAAACCTATCGGACATCGCTTGCTGATTCTGCACCAACGCTGGTGTTGTCGCCTGATGCTGAATTCTTACGCCAGTTTAAAACCGGGCCAGCAGAAAGCGGTACCGGAGGAAATGCGGGCAACGGTAGCGGCAAACATTGAGCGCGCTGCGTAATGCCACGTTCCCGATACGCTATTGCCCCTGGCGTTAGCGTTTTTTCGTCTCGCTGATAGCCACATGTCTACTCATCCACATCTCGGTCAACGTTTGTTGCGTATTGCCATGACGGTTGGCCCCGGTCTGGTCGTGATGTTTGCGGATGCTGATGCAGGTAGTCTCATTACCGCTGCGCAGAGCGGTGCCGAGTGGGGTTATCGTTTGTTGCTGCTACAAATCGTGTTGATTCCCTTGCTCTACATTGCACAGGAATTATCGATACGGCTGGCGCTTGGTACAGGCAAAGGATACGGAGAACTGATACGGCAGCGGTTCGGCAGTGGGATGGCATTTTTATCGCTTTCAACGCTGATCATCAGTTGCTTTGGTGCGCTGCTGACACAAATGAGTGGTTTGGCGGGGGCCGGACAGTTACTCGGCATTCCTATCTGGCAGACGATCTCTGTCGTGGTACTGCTTATTTTTACGATGATGTGGACTGGCTCGTATCGATCGGTAGAAAAAATTGCGATTGTCTTTGGGTTGTTTGGGCTCGCCTTTTTACTGGTCGCATGGAAAGCGCATCCGGATATGCAACGCGTTGCGCAGCAAATACAAGAGTTGCCACTCCATGACAACCGCTTTCTCTATTTGATGGCGGCCAATCTAGGTACCAGCATCATGCCATGGACATTAATTTATCAGCAGTCAGCGTTGTTGGACAAAGGATTGTCCTTGTCACATCTAAAAATCGCCAGAACTGAAACTGCCATTGGTGCGACACTCTGCCAGATGGTACAAGCTGCGATCCTCATCGCTGCCGCAGCATCGTTTGGGCAGCACGGCGTTGTATTAGAAACGGTGCCGCAGATTGCTGACGCATTTACTGCAGTGCTCGGGCATACCGTGGGACATTTGGTGTTTATCATTGGAATGACTGGTAGCGCCATGGTTGCGACGATTGTGGTTTGTCTTACTGCGGCGTGGTCAGTCGGCGAGGTGATTGGCGTACGCCATTCGCTAGAACAACATCCACGCGATGCGCCTTGGTTTTATGTCGCATTCGCGGTCATGCTAGTGGCTGGCGGTATATTGGTTTGCTCTGGCGTTAACTTGATTCACTTATCGATCGCGACTGGTGTGATCAATGCGCTGTTGTTACCGATCGTGCTCGGATTTTTATATAACCTGGCGCGTACCGAGTTGCCACCTGCGCTGCGTTTACAAGGAAGCTATGCTGTCGTCGTTGCCTTGCTTTTTGTACTGACGGCAGGTGTCGGGCTCTATGCAGGTCTTGCAGGGATGCTGACATGAGCAGTATTTTGATGAGAGCAATCCAAAGGAGAAATAATGGGATTTGATGGCATCATGCATGCAATAGGAATGACGCTGCAGGTTTTTTTTCTTGATCTCATTCTGAGTGGCGATAATGCCGTGCTCATCGCCTTGGCGTGTCGCCGCTTGCCGAAGCGACAAATGCGTCAGGTGATCTTAATGGGGACAGGCTTTGCCTTCTTTTTACGGATCGTGCTCACAACCATCGTCAGTTATTTATTGTCCGTGCCGTCTTTGCGCTTGATTGGTGGTCTTGCATTAATGTACATTGCATTGAAGTTGTTGGTTGATGACGAGCAGCATCAAAACGACGACACACTCAACGATACGGATACAGAAAAAAACGCCGCTGTTACAGTGTGGTCAACCGTTGGCATCGTCGTCGTTGCCGATCTGGTGATGAGTATAGATAACGTCATTGCGCTCGCTGCCGTAGCGCAGGACAACACCGCATTTCTGGTGTTTGGCCTGCTATTGAGCGTCCCTTTATTGATGTATGGCAGTTTGTTTGTTACCGGATTACTCAATCGTTATCCGTTGCTGGTTCCGGGTGTCGCGGGCTTGTTGGGATGGATTGCTGGAGATATCGCTGTTGCCGATCCCCTGATCGCAGAATGGATCAATACGCAGTCACCAGGACTTACAGTGGTCATGCCGTTGCTATGTGCCATTTTTGTACTCCTGCAAAGTAGGATTGTCAAAGAGGTTCGTGAGGCCTGGGGAATCAACGATCAGATCGCGAAGAATAAAACCGATATCTCTACTCGTCTGTTGGCGATGGCAGAGACGCCGGTTGTTTCTGATCTAGCGCAGAATGCCGAGAAAATCGTCCATCATTCAGTGGCTGATGAGGCGCCTGTTGCTACCGCGTTATCTGAAAACCTTGGTCATTCGGTACAGGCAAGCGTTAGCGTGAATAAGGTTGAGGCCTCACCGATATCTGTTCATCCTCCTCTTGCCATCAACGAAACATCGTTAATTTCACATCAAATCACCGATGGGGCGCGCGCTGATGAAGAATCAGAAGTGGATAACAATGAGGATGAGGAAGATACGTCTGAAAATGAAAATGAAAATGAAAATGAAACTGAATCAGGCGATGTGATACCTGAAGTGTCAAGCATACTGACTCGCTTAAGAGAAAATGGACTGCTCATTGGTGGTCTCTGTTTAACTGGTTTACTGATTTTTGTATTTACTCATTTTGGCCAGAGTTTTATACCAGCACCCGCACCCATGACCCAATTCGACTGCCCTGGTTATACAGGAAAGTTTTCGCTGTATTACAAACATGGCGGTGAAAAAATTCAAATTCGTACCGGAGGTCGGGTGATGAACGGTTCAGTCAATTATGGCAAACTTCAGTGGGACAATACTGGTGAGATCAGCAAAAGTATAGGGTTCACGTTGCCTGAAGAAATTGTTTCGGATTCGGGGCGTTCTGTGCAGATTAATGGGGGGAGTTTTCGGCAGATTAGTTGTATGCGTGTTGACTAAATGGGTATTCAATGAACGTTCTCTTGTCTGCTCTGAGTCTTTTTCGTTTATTGTTGATTTGTGGAATTGATCTTCGCGGAGGGGCAGGTCGGGAGTGGCTGCCGATGCGGAGATGTTGTCCTTCTGATGCCGCACTGCGTGTCGCAGAAATTGCGTTGTCTTAAGCGGTGAAGGGCAAAATCAAAACACCTTATTTATACTACCGTCCCCTGCCACGCCCTTCACGTTCAAACAGTGGATCGGGGCCATTCTCTAGCTTGGTGACGACACCAGCTTGGTCAAAATAGACTGCCATCAAAGAATCCCAAGCACCATCTTGTTTGAACGGATAAGACCACGATTCTTCCCCAGAGCGCGAGTAAAAATTGGTCACGCTTGGCGCACCGATGATTCTGAGTACGCCTTCCTTATTGGTTTCACCAGGTTTAATTTTAGAGAAATACGCCATGGTTAATACTTGCCGATAGGAAATTAGATTTCCGTTGGCATCAAACGTCGCCATGTGCGTCGCTTGCCCCATGCGGCCTCGCATATATTCAAGAATAGTCTGATGACCATTGGCATAACGATGCGTAGGCTGCCCCACTAGCGCAATGACGTCCGATTCACTTTGTCCCGGTTTTACTGAGCCAACGCCCCAGCTCTGGCAGGCTGTCAGAACCAATGACATACTCAGAATATAGATCAAATAGATAAATTTTTTGATAGACATGGGTTTCTCCCGATGTAAAAGCATCAGGGATAGATTACGCTAATTCGGTTCAGCGTGTCGCTGTTACTGTTGCTTTTGAATTTTTCTACACTGACATGTCAAAGCAGTGTCAGTTTCAATACATGTCGAAACGAAAATCGTATGCCAACCCCGACAATCTGGGCTATGATGTTTTTGCCAATATGGCATCGCTATCGTTCGACGTACCTCTCTGCAATACCCAACTTTTTCAGCTGTTGTTACATTCCGCGATGGACAAGCACTCCATCGCTCTTTGTAGTCCATTCTTTGACTAAAAACACGAAGGGGAAATTGTATGCATCCATTGTATCTGCGCCATTGTTTGCTGGTGATGGCCTTGATGAGTACGGAGGTTTTTGCTACCAGCACTGCCGTTGGTATTTCACGCCAACAATACGGCGAGTCGATTGCTTACGACATGAATGCAACCGGACAAATCGCTGCCGTTATCAAAGAAAAAAATGGGACACCGCACGCGGTTTTCTACGATAAAGGACAACTAGTGAAGTTGGAACTACCCGGTGAAACAGAGAGTGAAGCGAAGCATATTAATGATCGCGGTGAGGTGATTGGCTACTCAAAAATTGGCTCGGTAGCGACTGCCTTTATCCGTGATCGTTTTCGTCATCAACAAGAACTTGGGACGCTTGGTGGGCCGAATAGTTATGGAATCGCGATTAATAACGAGGGCGCGGCGACTGGTTTTGCAGATACAGCAGATGGTGACTGGCATGCATTTTTATATAAACCGGGCGCAACGCTGAAGGATCTGGGCACCTTGGGCGGGAAGATCAGTTATGCATCCGGAATCAATAGCCTCGGGCAGGTTGCGGGGACAGCGACGACAGAGGACGGTTCTCGCCATGCGTTTATTTATGATGGTAGCAAAGGCATGACCGATCTTGGCACGTTAGGTGGACGTTACAGTTCAGCAACCGCAGTCAACGATAAAGGCGTTGTCGTTGGCACGTCAGAAACGTCAGATCATCGCTGGCATGCCTTTATCTACGATGGCAAAAACATGCTTGATTTAGGTAAAAAAATTGGCGTTGGCAACAGTTTTGCCACTGGCATTAACAATGATGGTCAGGTCGCTGGCATCGTTGATGTTGAGGATATGCGTTATACCTTTGTCTGGCGTAACAACAAGATAACGATGCATCCTAGTGGCAAGAGTCTTTATTTAACGAATGCGATCAATGAGGCGGGGCAAGTCATCGGTGCCAGCTATGACCATGGTCTGAATGCTGCCACTATGCCTTCCAACGCGATTCCGTTTGTTGATCTCGGTGGTAATAAGATCCTTGGATTTAATATTTTTGTGATCGCTATGGCGCTCCTTGCTGCCGTTTATCGTAAGCGCTTAAAAGGCTTGTTTTTCCAAGAAAGATTATTTTTCTAAATAGCATGAGCGGTTGAATAACACACCCGCACTCCATCAACCATGTGATCAACCTGCCGCAGGTGGCGGCAGGTGGCGCTGGTTTTAAACGTTGGCAATTCCTCCTCTCTTAGCCTGACTGGGTTACGTCGTCGCAACATTGCGCACTAACAACCCGCAATCAAGAAATCAGCTAAACTTACCCCGCCTTGTTGCCATCAGTCGCCGTCCGTAGCTATTAGTTGCCATAACTTTGTTGCTAAAGAGTTATTTCTATATCAATTGTCCAACCCAAAGAGGAATGAAATGCGCGCTAGACGATTTACCCAATTAACGGCTGCATGTTTGATAGCCACTATCTATACACCGAGTATGGCGGAGGATACAACAGTTTCCCCAGACAAAATCATTGCAGAATTCGAAAGTATCTTTGGCGTCAATCCGGGGCATCGTAGAAATCATACCGAGGGGCTGTGCGCGCAGGGCGAGTTTGTGGGCGCCAAAGAAGCAACTGCGTTTTCCAAATCCATCTTGTTCAACGGTAAAAAAATTCCCGTGATTGCGCGGTTCTCTTTGGCCGGTGGCAATATCAATGCACCCGACACCTCAAAAAGCCCCCGAGGGATGGCATTAGAGTTTGCGTTGTCCAAAAGTAGCATTCAACACATGACCATGCTCAATGTTCCGATGTTTGGTGCCGCAACGCCGCAGAGTTTTTATGACGGTATGTTGGCTGGCAGAGTAGATCCGGCAACCGGAAAAGCTGATCCAGAAAAAATCAAAGCGTTTCGCGCCTCGCATCCAGACAGCCAACCTCTGGCAGCATTTATGGGCAGTCATAACCCACCGGTTAGCTACGCCAACAGTGATTTCTATAGCATTCACACGTTCAAAATGTTGAACAAGAAAAATAAAGTCACCTTAGTTCGCTGGCGTTTCGAGCCCGAGGACGGTGTGCAGAGATTAACCGATGACGAAATGAAATCGGGACCATCCAGTTTTCTGGAAAAGGATTTTTTGTCCAAGGTCAGCGCAAAACCGATCCGCTGGAAAATGATTCTGACCGTCGGTGAACCCGATGATGTGCAAGACAATCCTACCGTTTTGTGGCCCGCAGGTCGCAAGGAAATTCAGGCTGGTGTACTGACATTGACATCGGCTGCGAAAGAGGCAGGCGCATCTTGTGAGAAAATTAATTTTGATCCGCTTGTGATGGGCGATGGCATTGCACCAACTAACGACCCTGTCTTACTCTATCGCTCTCCAGCCTATGCGCTGTCATTTGCGAAGCGGATCAGCAATCAGTAATTCTTGGCTCCTTCGTTACAGTCGACGGTAGTATAGTAAGGCCGTCGGCTGCAACGGCAATTGTTCTCATGGTGAGCATGGATATTGATTGCCGTTGAATGCGCCGGATTATTTTTCTGGTGTTGCGTTGCGTAGTCAAACAATAAGCACACCTAGCTAACAGCGTTTATTGTGAACTGCTTTGCATAGCTTACCGCATCATGGCCATCCCAGATTTGACCATCAATGAATTGAATTTCAGTAGTTTTAGTTGGTTCTAGGGTAAGCTCGAGTTGTTGCGTTGCCTGTGTATAAAGTGCAGTCTGACACACCTGGTTCACAATAGCGTCCCAGTCGCTGGTCGATTTTAATAAACCCCATCTGTAAAACTGGCTCAGAAACCAAAGACCATCTGCTGGCAGCGGATAATTCGTTGTCGCGTCGGTAAAAAAACGGATTGGCAAGTTTGATCCTCGCTCTGCATTTTCGTCGTCCAGGCGACGACCAACGAGACGCGACTGTATTAAATCTTGTGCGAGATGCAGATATTCTGGTTGCGCTAACCAGGTACTGAGTTGCCATTTATTTTCAGTCGCTTCAATCCACTGGCAGGATTCCAGCATCGCTCGAATTAACGCTTGTACCGTGTTGGGATACAGTGCGGCAAATTCACGGCGACAAGCGAGTGCTTTTTCAGGATGATCTGGCCAGATCTGGCTGCTGCTGACGATAGTTCGTCCGCTCTTATTATGTTCGGCGACGGCGTGCCATGGTTCTCCGGCGCAAAAACCGTCTAGTTCGCCATGTGCGAGGGCTTCAGGCATCTGCGGTGGTGGAATGACGATGCTCTCTACGTCGCTGACGGGATGGATGCCGTTTGCTGCGAGCCAGTAGTTGAGCCACATCGCATGGGTTCCGGTCGGGAATGTCTGTGCGAAGACAGGTTTTCTGCCGAGCGTTTTCAAGGCCGCACGCAGTGATTGCCCTTCCTTTAATTGATCGGCTAGTTGATTTGATACCGTAATTGCCTGACCATTGCGATTTAAGGTCATCAATATTGCCATATCCGCTTGTGGGCCACCTAAGCCGATCTGAACACCATAGACTAAACCATACAACGTCTGCGCTGCGTCTAGTTCTCCTGAGAGTAATTTATCGCGAATCGCTGCCCAAGACGGCTGTTGGTAGAGTTCTAGTGTAATGCCGTGACGTTGATCGAAACCCATTTGTTTGGCGACGATTAACGGTGCGCTATCAATCAGCGCCACATAACCGATACGTAAGTGTGGGCGCTCTGGTGGTGCGGATGATGTGACGTCTGTCACGGCAGAGAGTGAAGTTGGCAATGAAGTCATGTGGATTTCTTTCAGGTCAGCAGATCAGCCATTGCAATGATCTGGCGCGCAATTTCTGCAATTTTCATTCCTTGTTTCATGGATTGATTACGCAGTGTTTCGTAGGCCTCTGCTTCACTCATCTTTCTTTTATCCATCAATAAACCTTTAGCCCGATCGATAACTTTGCGATCAGCTAGTTCATTTTCTACCGTCGCTAATCGTTGACGTAAGCGTGACTCAGCAGCAAAACGGGCTAGCGCCACCGTCAAGATCGGTGCCAGTCTTTCTGGTGCCAGTCCATCGACAACATAGGTGGTAACCCCTGCGCCGACCGCGGCGCTAATCAAATGCTGATCGGCATCATGGCTAAACATGACGACGGGGCGAGGGGCGGATGAATGCATCAGTGCGAGTTGCTCAAGCGTGTCTCGTGAAGGTGACTCAGTATCGACGATGACGATATCCGGCTTTTGTTGCTTCACTGCCTCCGAGAGTGCGCGTGAGGTCGCAACCAGCGGCAGAACATCGTAGCCGTTTTCAATCAGTGTCTGACAAAGCTCGCCAATGGGTTTATCAGTATCGTTGATGAGAAGAACGCGGAGCATGAAATAAGAAATCGACTTTTATAAATAATCTGCAAATGAACAAGGCCACAGTGCGCCCAAATTTGAGCCCCAATTTAGGCTACATTGATTTTCGCAACCATCTGCGCGATCTGCGGTAGACAGGAGCCGCAGACACTACCACATCCTAATGTTACTTTAAGTTGCGTCAACGTTGCACCTTGACGAATCGCATTCTCGATACGCGACTCTTTCACCTGCATGCACTGACAAATGGTGCGGTCTACCACCTGTCCTCCGGTGTGACGTGAAAAAATCGCCAGACGTGAACCTTGCCATGCCTGCTTCTGTCGCACATGATTCAAGGCGAAATCTGCACTTTGAATATCACCCGAAAATATAAATCCAGCTAGGTGTCCATCCTTCCATTGCGCTCGTTTTGCAATATGACGTTGCTCGTCACGGTATTCCAATGTCTCTGGGCCGACCACGAATTCCAACGCGTCAGAGAGGCTTTCCAGCCACCCCTCAGGCGGTGAATGATGCGCTGCGTTTAATATCACGATGTCATTTTCGACAGTGATAGCGGCATACGCGCACTGTCGTAGCAAAGGCTGAATACGCGCCTGCATCGCCAACACATTCCCGCGACACGCAGCAACTACCCGCCATGGCAATTCGATAGCTTCAATCCTCACTGCGGCGTGCTTTAATTCTGGCTGAAATGAACGTGGATCGACTTTGCCAGTAATCACTTCGTTGATACCGCCACTGTTTAAATATTGACCATTCCAGTGCATTGCAGCAAAAACAGTACCAGATTTTACCTCGTCGGATAGTTGTAACGGTAAAATCATTTTCGTTTGCTTATTACTAATGACAACCAAGTCACCGGTCTTAAAGCCACGACGTTCAGCATCAGTTGGGTGCATGGTCAATGCTGGTTGTGGGTCATGCGCAAATGCTTGCGCAGCACGACCACTACGGCTCATGCCATGCCACTGATCTCGCAGCCTTCCTGTCATTAAGTGAAAAGGAAAGCGTGCATTGGTCGTTTCTGCTACTGGTTGGTATTTAGTGGCATGAAACTGGGCGCGATGATTTGCAGTATGAAACAGTCCGTCGGTATACCGACGGGTCTGACCCGCTATGTGCCCTTGAGGGAATGGCCATTGTTGCGGGCCTTGTTTTTCTAGGACAGCGTAACTTAGACCACCAATATCCAAGTCGCGCCCGATGGTCAGCGAGCGATGTTCGTTAAATGCAGATTCTGGTGATGTAAATGGAAACAGATCCTTCAGCTCTGGATGAAGCTGCGCCTGTATGCGGCGGGCAATATTATTTGCAATCCACCAGTCCGGTTTGGCATCCCCAGGTGGGGAGATTGCCTGACGGACCATTGAAATACGCCGTTCAGAATTAGTTACTGTTCCCGCTTTTTCTGCCCAGCTACTTGCAGGCAGGACAATATCAGCAAAAGGGACAGTATCAGTGTGCATAAATGCTTCTTGAACGACCACAAACTCAGCACAGCGCAGTGCTTGACGAATTTTGTCGGTGTCTGGCATGGAATGGACGGGATTCGTGCAGACAATCCAGACCGCTTTGATTTTTCCGCTTAGGATTGCATCAAACATCGCCACCGCAGGCAAACCTGGTGTCGCCGACATGTGCTCAACGCCCCATTGTTCGGCGACTTCTGCCCGATGGATGGGATTTGTAATATCGCGATGTGCCGCCAACATGGTTGCCATGCCGCCGACTTCGCGTCCGCCCATCGCATTTGGTTGACCTGTTAGCGAAAAGGGGCCCGCTCCTGGGCGACCGATTTGTCCGGTTGCGAGGTGTAAATTAATCAGCGCAATATTTTTATCAGTGCCATGGCTCGATTGGTTTAGACCCATGCAATAAAGCGACAAGGAAGAGGGCGACACCGCAAACCACTCGGCTGCCTGAATCAGATCTTTTTCTGTAATGCCGCAGATCTCCGCTGCAACACGTGGCGTGTATTCACGGACGAGATTTTTTACTGTCGCAAATCCATCGGTATGTTCGTCGATATAGGTTTCGTCAAGCCAGCCTTCCCAGATTAAATGATGCAGCATGCCATTAAAAAGCGCCACATCAGTTCCAGGTTCAATGGCCAGATGCAGGTCTGCCATTGCTGCGGTATCTGTGCGCCGTGGATCGATCACAATCCATTTGACATCGGGGTTTTTCTCGCGAGCGGCTTCCAGACGGCGATACAAGACCGGATGGGCATAAGCTATATTGCTGCCCGCAAATAACACGGTTGTCGCGTGTTCTAAATCCTCATAACAACCAGGTGGTGCGTCAGCGCCAAAGGCCATTTTGTAGGCAGTAACGGCGCTTGACATACACAGACGGGAATTGGTGTCGATATTATTGGTACCGATCAATCCCTTTGCTAGTTTGTTGAAGACGTAATAATCTTCTGTGAGCAATTGTCCTGATACATAAAACGCCACAGCATCAGGACCATGCAAACGAATAATGTCAGAAAAACGTAGTGCGACCGTTTCCAGTGCTGATTCCCAATCCACTTGGCGACGTGGCGAGGTACGATCGATCCGCAGTTCAGGATATAAAGCGCGCCCAGTATCATTGCTGACAGTCAGTGGCAATGACAAACCTTTACTGCATAGTCTGCCAAAGTTGGCTGGATGATCGGGGTCGCCCTCAATCCCGACCACGCGATCCCCCTCAGATTCGATCAGTACGCCACACCCCACCCCACAGTAACAGCAGGTTGATTTGGTGATTGTTCGCATTGTTGGCACTATCCGCGTTGTCGGCATTGTCTGCATGTCTTAATCCTGACTAAGGTAATGCGAGAAAAATTTGACCTGACTCCACTTTCACAGGAAAGTGCCGTGCACATCCAACATCCGGCGCTTTGGCTTCACCACTGCTCAGGTCAATTTGCCAGTTATGGAGTGGACAGGTCACTGACTCGCCATGAACAATCCCCTGAGAAAGCGGCCCTGCTTTATGTGGGCAGCGATCCAGTAGTGCAAAAACCTTATCGCCATTGGTACGGAACACAGCAATATTGCCATCAGCCCGTTCAATCACGCGGGAGCCCAGTTCAGGAATATCGTCCACCTGACAAATGTGTACCCATTCACCTTTGATGATGTTCATTTCATTTTTCCTTACGCGATGACTTTTAATGGAATGAATTCATGACGCTGCGCTCCTTTGATACGAGCGGCCCATGGATCAGGCAAACCGTCTAACGAATAAAGTAAGCGCTCATACAACACTTTCCGTTGCGCATGATCGGTGACGACTTTTGCTTTGATATAGTCAAGGCCTACTCTGGCAATATAATGCACCGAGCGGTCGAGGTAATAGGCTTCTTCACGGTATAACTGCAAGAAAGCACCGGCATATTCTTTGACTTCCTCAGCAGTTTTTACTTTCACTAAAAACTGTGCGACTTCGGTCTTGATGCCGCCATTTCCTCCAACGTACAATTCCCAGCCACTATCGACAGCGATCACACCGACATCCTTAATGCCAGCTTCAGCACAGTTACGAGGACAACCAGATACCGCTAGTTTTACTTTATGCGGAGACCACATATTGGCCAGCATCGTTTCTAAGTCGATTCCCATTTGGGTACTGTTTTGCGTCCCAAATCGACAGAATTCGATACCGACACAGGTTTTGACTGTACGAATTGATTTGCCGTAAGCATGGCCAGAATTCATTCCTAGATCGGACCAGACATGGACCAGATCTTCTTTCTTTACGCCTAACAAGTCAATCCGTTGACCACCAGTTACTTTCACCATAGGTATCGCATATTTATCAGCTACATCAGCGATGCGACGCAATTCGGATGCATTCGTGACGCCACCTTTCATTTGTGGAATGACTGAGAATGTTCCATCTTTCTGAATGTTGGCGTGCGCACGTTCGTTAATGAAGCGACTTTGCGGATCATCGATGGCTTCGTGTGGCCACGTCGATAGTAAATAATAATTGATCGCAGGACGGCAGGTCGCACAGCCATTGGGTGTGCGCCACTCAAGAAAGTCGTAAGTACTCTTGTGCGTTAACAAGTGATGTTCACGAATCGCTTTGCGTACTTCACCATGATTACGGTCGGTACAACCACAGATGGCTTTGGTTTTTGGTGTTTCCTGAAAACTGCTGCCCACCGTGTTCAATAAAATCTGTTCAACTAATCCAGTACAGGAGCCGCACGAACTGGCAGCTTTGGTCTGTTTCTTGACATCGTCGAGGGTGAACAGTCCCTTGTCTTTGATCGCTTTGACGATCGTACCTTTGCAGACACCGTTGCAGCCACAGACCTCATCTGTATCTTGCATCTGGTTGGCACGACTTTGCCCTTGCACGCCCACATCACCGACATTAGATTCGCCAAACATGATGTGATCACGCAGTTCACCCAGTTTTCGCCCCTCTTTGAGTAACTTGAAATACCAACCACCATCAGTGGTGTCACCGTAAAGACAGGCGCCGATCAACTGATCATCTTTGATGACTAATTTTTTATAGATGCCACTTGCTGGGTCAGACAGCACGATTTCTTCGCTGCCCTCTTTGCCCATGAACTCACCTGCTGAAAACAAGTCAATGCCAGTGACTTTGAGTTTTGTGGACAGGAACGAGCCAAGGTAGCGTCCTATACCCATTTGTGCCAAGTGATTCGCACACACTTTTGCCTGCTCAAACAGCGGCGCAACCAGGCCATACGCCACACCACGATGGCTGACGCATTCGCCCACGGCATAAATGCGCGGATCATAGGTTTGCAATGCGTCGCTGACGACAATCCCGCGTTGACAGTAAATGCCGGCTGCCTCTGCCAGTGCCGTATTTGGGCGTATGCCCACGGCCATGACAACGAGATCTGCATCAATGGTGGTGCCACTCTTGAAACGTACAGCGCTGACTTTACCTTCTTCATTGCCGATGACTTCTTCAGTCACTTCTCCCATCAAAAAATCTAAGCCACGCTCTTGTAGCGATTGCTGAAGCAGCTTTCCTGCAGTTTTATCTAACTGACGTTCCAATAACCACTCAGCCAGATGGACAACGGTCACATTCATGCCACGCAAACGAAGGCCGTTCGCTGCTTCTAGACCCAGCAATCCACCACCGATGACGACCGCATTTTTTTTAATGCGTGCTGTCTCGATCATAGTTTCCGTGTCATGAATATCACGATAGCTGATGACACCATCGAGTTTATTGCCCGGCACCGGCAGAATAAATGGCGTCGATCCGGTAGCAATCAACAAACGATCGTACGGTGTGCAGCTACCATCATCAGTAATGACCTGGCGTTTAATCCGGTCAATCTTGGACACCGCACATCCCATACGTAAATCGATTCCTGCTTCCTCATACCAAGACACAGGGTTAAGTACGATATCTTTAAAATCCTGTTCTCCAGCCAACACAGGTGATAAGAGAATACGGTTGTAGTTGGGGTGCGGTTCATTCCCAAAAATAGTAATTTCATACATATCCGGCGCAATGGCGAGTAATTCTTCCACTGTTCTGATACCCGCCATCCCGTTACCAACGACGACTAATTTAAGCTTTTTCATAGTGTACCTTTCATCGTCAGACGCGAACCATACCTGCGGACCAGCTTGTTCTCCAACGGGCTTTCACACCACTCAGACTGACCCATCCTAATGCCGCGAGGAAAGAGAATAACCATAATCCTACAGAATAGTCGCCAGTGGCTTGTTTGATCGCACCAAGGCTGGCTGCGAGGGCAAAGCCGCCAATCCCACCCGCCATACCAATCAAGCCTGTCATGACAGCGATTTCTTTACTGAAACGCTGTGGTACTAACTGAAACACCGCACCGTTACCAGCACCTAGACACAGCATCGCCATGATAAACAGCGTCAGCGCGCCGACTGAGCCACCAACATGAAAGCCTGCAGTAGCAATCAATACGGAGGTGCTTGCAAACACGACCAGCAGCGATTTTGTACCGCCGATACGATCAGCTAACACACCACCGAGTGGACGCATCACCGAGCCAGCGAACACACATGCTGCCGTTGCCAATCCTGCTGTTTTAGGATCAAAGCCAAACTGATCATGGAAGTAACCAGGCAGCGCACTCGCGAATCCAGAAAACCCACCAAACGTGAGGGAATAGAAAAACATAAACCACCATGCATCCGAGTCACGCAGCATGCGCAGGTAGTCGCTCACATCCTTTTTCATGAAAGTGCCAGGCGCATCTTTTGCGAAGCGTGAATAGGTGATCAGCAACAGCACGAGCGGAATGCACGCAACACCAAACACATTTTGCCAGCCGAGCGCGGTCGCTAACATCGGCGCAAATAAAGCCGCCAGTACCGTACCTGAATTGCCCGCACCTGCAATACCCATCGCTGTACCTTGATGTTGCGGTGGATACCAGCGAGATGCCAGCGGCAATGCCACCGCAAACGAGGCACCAGCAACCCCAAGAAACAGGCCCAAAAACATGATGCCCGCAAAACTATGGATGCCAAATTGCCATGCGCAGAGCAAGGCCGCAATCACGACGATCTGTCCAATAACGCCAGCGCGCTTTGTCCCCACCCGATCAGCCAGAAAACCCATGAAAACGCGTAATAGGGCACCTGCCAAGATAGGCGTTGCCACCATGAATCCGCGGGCCTGCGTTGATAAACCGAGCGCTGTAGCAATCTGCACTTGCATTGGCCCCAGCAGATACCAGACCATAAAACTCAGATCAAAGTACAGGAATGAGCAAAATAATGTCGGCGTGTGGCCGGAGCGCCAAAAACTACGATCCATGAGAATCTCCTAGCTAAAGCAGCGGATCACAATAAAGACACGCTGCGCGAAACAATAAAAAAAGGCATCCGCTCGTACTTTCTCTACGAGGGGACGCCATTGTCCTTGTCGCACGTTGTCGCCGTTGACATCGCACCTTGCATTCTTGTTCGCACGTCGTTGTGCTCACATCTGTTGCATTGCAATATGTGTGCCAGGTGAGAAAAACGGGTATTTCAGAGGGAGGAGGGTAGACGCCAAAGACCGATGCGCATGATTAATGCACTGAGGAAGTGCAAAAACATCGTGTTGCACTTGAATGGGGTGAGGCCTTAATGCTCAATGCATATTATGTTGTTTATTCAATATAGGTACGCGCTGCGCCCCTGATCTGACATGCCATTCCCAGCAAAGAAATGGTGGTTGTGGGCACGTCAGAGATGACTTCAGAGTATTTACAGCTTCTCCAGTTGCTTCTTTGCATAAACCGCAGAAGGCGAAGTCGGGCTGAGCTCAAGATACGTCTGATACGCTTTTTTTGCTTTGACATTATCTCCTGCATGGACATAAGCATCGCCTAAGTTGAGATAAGCAATCGCCCTTGAAGGATCGATCTTGATGGTGTTTTCAAACCATCGTGCTGCCTCTGCGAATTGGTCGCGCTTGTAGTAAACAAAACCCAGATTATTGGCCGCAAGCGCAAAGTCAGGACGCAGTTTCAGTGCTTGGGTAAATTGCGCTTTGGCTTCGGCGTATTGTTTTTCTTTGTAGTACTGCAAGCCTCGGTCATTCGCATGTTGTGCCATTTGCCGTGAAGAGAGTGGCGTGTTCACCGGCGTGACCAGCGTTTGTACTGCACCCTGTAAATCTCGTACTTTGACACCGGTGTTGGGCTGCGCTGCATTACCTTTGTCATTGACTGCGGCTTCTGGTCTGGTGGAGTCGAGCTTGGTATTGAGCGCGATTGCATCATTCGATAACTGGGTCGTGGCCGTGTTGATAAATTCGCTCTCGACGGGTAATTCAAAGACAAAGTCGCCACCCTCTGAACCCGGCAAACTACCAAATGCTGGCGTTTGTTGCGACACCGCGGCGACGGCTGGTGCGACATACGCCGCCAGCTCAGTGGCGGTGATAATGCCGTCACCGTTCAGATCTGCTTTGCCAGAAAGCCCTTGCATGAGCGTCCAGGTGAAGACCGAGTGCCCGTTCGGACCACCATCGGCGACCATTTGATCAGAACCACCCGCTGTTAACATCTGGCGACCAATCCGTTTTGCGTTGTCGCGCAGATAGTTAGCGGCACCACCTCGGGTGAGCCCCAGCCCACTGTAGCAGGCATCCATCACAAAAAATACGTGCTTGGAGTTCAGACTTTCAGAAATATTTTGAATTTCCGTCATCGGGATCGCATCAGCGGCAAATGCATTGGGGTCCGAATCGACCGGAACGATATACCCTAAGTCACGCCCAGAGCTGAGCTTACGCGTCGCACCATGTCCGGCAAAGAACACAAAAATACGGTCATCTTTTTTGATATTCGGGTTGGCGAGGCGATCATGGAATGCAGCCAGAATCCCATTGCGGGTTGCTTCGCCATTTTGTAGCGCGAAAACATGGTCGGAAGGAAAGCCCAGTTTCTCAATCAATACTTGTCGTACACTCTGTGCGTCTTGAACAGCATATTGAAGTTTAGGCCATTTGGCGTAGTCGTTAATGCCAATCACCATTGCCCACGAGTTGCTGTAGCCTGGGCTCACAGAGACTTTATCTTGTGCAGCATTTTTACCTTTGACGACAGTGAAAGTTTTGCCGTCCCATCCTGCAAATTGATAACCATCGGCGACGAGCTTGTCCAATACCACGGGCAATGCTTTGACTGCGCGGTCGTGAATATCATGGAATAGAATAATCCCATGATTTTGTTTTTCAATGGCTTGCAAGACGCGGTCTGCAATCGAGCTTGGAATAGGATCCGCCCAGTCTAAGGAGTCGATATTCCACATCACTGACTGTAAGTGTCCTTTTTCCAGTGCTTGTAAGCCTTCCTGATTATGCGCACCGTACGGGAAACGGAACAAGGGCGAACGGTTCGTATCCATTGCCTTTAACAGCGTATCCGTTTGAAAGATCTCTTTGTTCAGATTGTCGCCACTGAGCTTGGATAATTGCGCATGGCTAAAACTATGATTCCCAATCACGAAGCCATCATCATGCAGTTTTTGGCTGATCTTTGCCGTTGCAGCGAGTGTGGTACTGCCATCGGTATTAATGGCACCTAGATTTTGCCCGACATTAAAAAATACCGCAGGAACACCATATTTTTTCAGGATGGTGGCAATTTCTTCTGTGTACTGTTTATGCGGTCCATCATCGAAGGTGAACACGACAGTTTTTGACGGCAGTCGATTTCCGAAAATTTCGCGTTCTGGTTTGCTGGCATCAGACTCAATGACTTCCTCTCTGATCGGCGCAGGCAGCACAGTGCCATAGTCTTTGAGTATTTTTTCGCGTGAATATTGCTGCTTCAAATGCGCAACGTAGGCATCCCATTTTTCTCTCTTTAAGACAATACCACGCTGCTCAAAGTGACCGAAGATCTGGCCTAATTCTTTTTCATAATTACGCTCAATCTCATTTAATGCATCCAGATCTTCCGAGATCCGTTTATGCATTTTGATTGCCGTCAGTGAAGTATCTTTGGTCACTGACGTGAGCAGAGCGGCCATGACCTCTTTAAATGCCAGGCGATCGGCGTCGAACAGGGCTGGATCTGATTCGACATAATCGAGCAAGTGATTGATGGTCTCAAAGCGGTTTGCTTGCGTTGAGCTGACTAGCGCATCTAAGCTCGTTTTGAGCTGTGAAATAGTGTCCTGATTTTCATGAAAGATGACTTGGCCCACTCTGACGCTGGCATCCAACTCAGTTTTAGATAGCTTGCCTTCATCCGCTACCAGAACGATTATTTTTTGGTAATTGGATAGAATGCCTTTGAATTGTGTGTCGAGAATGGTATCGCTGGCAGGTGCGTTGGTCCCAGCAACGGCATTATCGGCAGGTTTTGCATGATAAAGCCATGCTCCACCAGTAGCGACTAAGAGGCTGGCAAGGAGGATGACAATGGTTTTGGTATGTTTCACTTTTTAGCCACAATAGAGAGGTGATCGCAAAGTGAATTTTATCGTGAAATTACAATTTAATAATGACAACCGTGCGTGAAAGTACATTTAAATCCAACGCTACCCCACCGCAGTCTTAACGCAAATTCATCGCTACAATATTAACTTTAACAATCTGCCTTTGCACCATGCTTGCCGTCAATGCGCCAGCATTAAGGAGAGGCCTCTTTTTCTAAGCCGTGCCGGACGTGAGCTGCAGTACGACTTTGCCATGTGTTAAGTTAATTGGCGTGCCAAGCGCGTGCAACAGTTTCCAAGGCGTTGGCGCTGCCAGTCGCTTTGTTGATTTTTCGATTCGCTTGGCCTAGGACAGATCTATCTCCGCGTTTAATTTGTGCCTGTGCCGCTGTTCTTACTTCTCTGGCTCTTTTAAGGAGATATTAGGATACGTTCCAAAGGCGATAGGTCGCTCGGAACCCTCAACACGGTAGCCCATGCGCCAATACTTAAAACCAGCAAAGTTAACCCGCAAATGTACTCACAAAGACGTTGGCTATCAATGGGCGTTAAAATCGCTTAGAAAACAAAAAACCCGCCGTAGCCTAAGCTAGAAGCGGGTTCTTTGTACGTTACCGAACTAGTCGGAACGCGAATCTGGTGGTGATAGGTGGACTTGAACCACCGACCCCAGCATTATGAGTGCTGTGCTCTAACCAACTGAGCTATATCACCAAGAAGCCTGAGATTATGGCAGCTTGTGGGGCGGGTGTCAACCCTGCGCTGGACTTTTTTGCTGGAAACGTCGGGGATTTTCTAAAAAGACAAGGGGTATTTTGTGTTTATTCGGGTAGATGTAAGTGTTCTTTTGCTAACTGCAGAATTTGTTGTGGGGGATTGTGGCTTAAGCAATCGATGATGATGCGTTCTGGCATGGAGCGTAGCCAAGTGAGTTGGCGTTTAGCGAGTTGGCGGGTGGCGATGATGCCGCGTTCGCGCATGTCGTCGTAGTGACACTGTTGGTCAAGATAGTCCCAAGCTTGACGATAGCCTACGCAGCGGATGGACGGCAGATTGGCATGTAGATCAGGTCGTTGCTTGAGCGCAGCGACTTCGTCGATGAAGCTGTTTTCCAGCATCAGATCAAAACGTAAGGCGATGCGTTGATGCAAAACGCTACGGTCTGCTGGTTCCAATGAGACGGATAACATATCGAACGCTGGACCGGCTTTGGTCTGGCGGGCGAAGAGTGTAGTCATGGTTTCGCCGGAGATGGCGTAGATTTCTAACGCGCGTTGTATGCGTTGGCTATCGTTTGGTTTTAAGCGGGCCGCGGTTTCCGGATCGATTTCTGCCAAGCGTGCATGCAGGCCGGGGACGCCAATGCGTTCTGCTTCTGCATCGAGTTCTGCGCGGACGGCTGGATCCGCACCGGGCAGATCATCAAGACCCTGTTTAAGCGCGTTGAAATACATCATCGTGCCGCCAACCAAAATGGGTAACTTGCCGCGCGCCTGAATTTCTTTGACTAAGCGCTCGGTATCTTTGCGGAACTGGGCGACGCTGTAGGATTCTGCGGGATCGATGATGTCAATCAGGTGGTGCGGTGCACTTGCGAGTTCTTCGGCGCTTGGTTTAGCGGTACCAATATCCATATCGCGGTAGACGAGCGCGGAGTCCACCGAGATGATTTCAGCGGGAATATGCTTGGCAATTTCTAACGCAGCAGCGGTTTTGCCCGCTGCTGTGGGGCCCATGATGGCGATGACGTTGGCCTTGGTCATGATGCTGACTTTCTGTGTGAAACGATCGCACTGATCTTGTGATTAGACGATATTTTGTTGTAGGTGCTTTACTGACCGCGCAGGAACATCTTATCGAGGTCGTTCATACCGAGCTGTACCCAAGTGGGGCGGCCGTGATTGCACTGGTCGGCGCGTTCGGTGTGTTCCATTTGGCGGAGCAAGGCATTCATTTCTGGTACTGTCAGACTGCGATTGGCGCGTACCGCGGTATGGCAGGCGAGGGTGCCGAGTAATTCATTACGACGGTCAATCAGTACCCGCGAGCCGCCGAACTCACGCACTTCACGCAGAACGTCGCGTGCTAGTGACTGGGCGTCAGCGTTTTTGAGTAGCGCAGGGACAGCACGCACCGCTAGCGTTGTTGGTGAGATGGCCGCCATGTCAAAACCCAGGGTCTTGAGTGTGTCCTGATGTTCTTCGACCGTGCCGACTTCAATGGCATCGGCGTAAAACGTAATGGGGATCAGCATCGGCTGCACAGGCATGGCGTTTTCATCGAGCGCGTTTTTAAGTTGCTCATACAGAATACGTTCATGCGCTGCGTGCATATCCACTAGCACGAGTCCCTTGCTGTTTTGTGCCAACACGTACACGCCATGCAACTGGGCGAGCGCAAAGCCGAGCGGATGATCGTCGTCAGGCAAGCTGGAGGTGTTGACTTGCGGTGCGACGCCTATCGGATTGGGATTGTTGTTATTCGTGTTTTGGGCATTGCTACCACTAAAAAACGCGCCGTAGCTTTGCAGACGTTGTGCTACGCCTTGTTCGGTGCGGCCACCAAAGTTATTGTAGTTCTGACCGCCGCTATAGTTCGCTTGGCTACCGTTGGTGTACGGCGAAGGTGTGTTGAACTGGCTGGCAAAGGTGGTTTGTTCGCCGGCAATCCATGGTGTCTTGCCAGACATGATAGCGCTTGCTGATGCTGCGGTTGCTGGCGCAGGAACGGTGCCAAATGCCGTTGCTGAGGTCTGTGCCAAAGCGCGGCTGACCGCATGAAAAACAAACTGATGAACGGCACGGCTATCACGGAAGCGGACTTCAATTTTAGACGGGTGGACATTGACGTCCACTAAGGCTGGGTCCAGATCAAGTGCTAGCACATAGGATGGATAGCGATCACCATGCAGCACATCCTGATAGGCGGCGCGGACGGCGTGGGTCAGCAGTTTATCTCTGACAAAGCGACCGTTCACATAAAAAAACTGGGCATCGGCACGACCACGTGAGGCGGTTGGCAGGCCAACAAAGCCATGAACCCGTAGCGGGCCAGCACTTTCATCGAGCGGTAAGCGGGCACTGGAAAACGCGTCTCCCAGAATCTGCGCACTGCGTTTGTCGATGGCGCTGACGTTCCAGTGATCGACGGCTTTGCCATTATGCGTGAGTGAAAATGACACATCCGGACGGGCGAGTGCGATACGACGAACGACTTCGGCGCAGTGACCAAACTCTGTTTGCTCTGATTTTAAAAACTTACGTCGTGCCGGCGTGTTGTAGTACAGATCCTGAACATCAACTGTCGTACCAATCGCGCCGGAGGCCGGAGAGATTTTGCCGGCTTCGATTTGCCAC
The DNA here is from genome assembly GCF_049339825.1 of Undibacterium sp. RuRC25W. Taxonomy (NCBI): domain Bacteria; kingdom Pseudomonadati; phylum Pseudomonadota; class Betaproteobacteria; order Burkholderiales; family Oxalobacteraceae; genus Undibacterium; species Undibacterium sp. RuRC25W. Next base: position 31,378 of record NZ_JBMPPD010000018.1, read on the forward strand.
GCATGGGGCCCATCTGCGGTACGTGTGGTCAGAGTCAGTAAGGAAACGGAAGCAATGGACGCTAGTGCCTCACCCCGAAAACCCAAGGTCGCGACATTCTCTAATTCGGTTAGCGATGAAATTTTAGAGGTTGCGTGCCGCGCGACCGCGAGCGGTAGTTGCTCTGGAGGAATTCCTCGGCCATTGTCACAAATCGCAATCCGTTTGACGCCGCCTTCTTCGAGGCGAATGGTAATCGTGGTCGCGCCTGCATCGAGGGCGTTTTCTAATACTTCTTTGACGACGGCGGACGGGCGTTCAACCACTTCCCCAGCGGCAATCTGGGAAATGAGGTGGTCGGGAAGGGCCTGAATCGGCCGATAATCGGGAGAATTCGTAGTCATTCCCCGATTATACCCGTCTGAGCTTGCGTGTAATACCGCTTAGTGTATGATTGCGACGGCTTCATTGACTAGGATAATAATGGATTTAGTGCAACTATTTGACATGATCTTGCATGTCGACAAAATGCTGGATGCCGTCATCAGGCAATATGGGACCTTGGTCTATTTTGTTTTGTTTGCAATTATTTTTTGTGAAACTGCTTTTGTTGTATGTCCATTTTTACCGGGCGATTCGTTGTTGTTTATCGCTGGAACGTTTAGCGCAACAGGTTCGTTGAACATTGTCATGGTGATTGTTTTATTCATCATTGCGTCCGTGCTCGGCAATACGGCAAATTACTGGATAGGTAGTCTTATCGGGCACAAAATTCTTGAGAAGAATTACGGCTGGCTGGATAAAAATGCCTTAATGAAGACGCATGAGTTTTATGAAAAACATGGTGGTAAAACCGTGGTCTTAGCGCGTTTTATCCCGATTGTCAGAACATTTGCACCCTTTGTTGCAGGAATTTCTGATATGACGCACAAAACATTTCAGACGTTTAATGTATTGGGTGCTTTGTTGTGGATTTTTTCTCTCGTGCTGTGCGGTTATTTCTTTGGCAATATTCCGTTCATCCGCGATCATCTCAATACCATCGTTTTATTTGGCGTCGGTGTCGCGATTGTTCCGATTGTGTTGGGCGCTTTGTGGAAACTGTTGAGTGGGTTCCGTCGCAAGGCTTAAGATTCGTCAATCCCTTTTCGCCCTCTCCGCTGCTGTGAGAGGGCCTTCCTGAGCGCACGGCCTTGAAAGAGACGACGACCTCCTCCACGGTAATCTGGCTGCAGCAACAAGCACCAGTCAAACCTGACGTGGGACAGCCTTGTAACGGTTGTGGCGTTTGTTGTGCTGTCGAGCCTTGTCCTGTTGCCCGCGTTTTTTTGTGGCAACGCACTGGACGTTGCTGCGCTTTGGTTTGGGATGAGGCGCAACAGATTTACCGCTGCGGCATGCTAATTCAACCATCAAGCTATCTCGTCTGGCTACCACAACGCTGGCAGACTTGGTTTGGCCGGCGTGTCAGACGCTGGATTGCAGCGGGCGTGGCCTGTGATTCTTACTCTTCCATTGATTAAATTAAAAAAGCCCGGAAATGCATCTGCATTCCGGGCTTTTTTAATACGTTATCGATCAGGTAAAGCGACTCTTCGCTAATGGTGGATTGCGTGAGAAATACTTCTTGATTCCTTTCATTACTGCTTCCGCCATCTGGTCCTGATACGCTTCGTCGGTCAGTTTGGCTTCTTCTTCAGGATTAGAAATAAATGCAGTTTCAATCAAAATGCTCGGGATATCAGGCGCTTTTAAGACTGCAAATCCTGCCTGTTCTACCGAACCTTTATGTAGCTTGTTGATGCCGCTGATTTCTGATAAGACGACCTTACCCAGTTTCAGGCTGTCATTGATTTGTGCGGTGGTTGATAAGTCGAGCAACACGCTGGCGAGTTGTTTGTCGTGGGCTTTGATATTGACGCCACCGATCAGATCGGCCGCGTTCTCATTATCTGCCAGCCAGCGCGCTGCTGCCGAGCTGGCGCCTTTATCGGACAGTACAAAGACAGATGAACCCTGTGCTGAGGCGTTAACAAACGCATCTGCATGCACCGACATGAACAGATCAGCTTGCACCGCGCGGGCTTTTTGTACACGGACATTGAGCGGTACAAAAAAGTCTGCATCACGGGTCAGCATGACACGCATGTTGGGTTGTTGCTCAATTTTGGCTTTTAAACGTTTGGCAATCGACAGGACAACGTCTTTTTCGCGGTTGCCGCCACGTCCTGTCGCGCCGGGATCTTCACCGCCATGACCCGGATCAATCGCAATGGTAATCATGCGACCGTTACCGGTACTTTTTTCCGCTGGAAACGCATCTTGTTTTGAATCGCGCTTGGACTCTGTTTTTTGTTCAACCTTAACGTCGTTCTTCGCCAAGGTTGATGGCGTAGTCGCTGTGCCCTGCGCTGGTAAATTAGGGACTGGTGGCGTGCTTGCTGATGAAGCAAACGGTGTTGTTGGCGCTACTTGCGTTTGTTTTCCGTCGCTTTGCCAGTCGCCTTTTTCTATCATCGCCATGATCGGATCCGGTGCCGAGGCTGGGTATAAGTCAAACACTAGACGATGTTTGTAGAGCCCCACGGGTTGCAAGGTAAATACTTGCGGATTGACTTCTTCTTTCAGATCAAAAACCAGACGTACGACGTTAGGTTTGTTTTGCCCTACGCGTACTTGTTTGATGTAGGGATCGTTCGCTTGAATTTTGGCGACCAGCTCTTTTAAGGTCGGATTGAGTTCTAAGCCCTCAATATCCACCACCAAGCGCTCAGGATTTTTGACGGTAAAGTAGTTGGTGACCAGTTCGCTGTCATTCTCTAACGTGACGCGGGTATAGTCTTCCGCTGGCCAGACCCGCACAGCAAGAATCTTAGCAGCATGGGCTGTTTGCGGAACCAGCACTGATAGGAGTAGCGTGCCACCAGCTTTGAGAAAGGTGCGACGTTTTTTCGCCGCACGCGTTGTGTTGGGCAGCGTGGGTTTTAAGCTTAATTCTAAGCGCAATTCTGAGTTGAATTCGTCGCTTACAGATTCGGAACAAATTGGAGTGATGCGAGACATGCGATACCTTTAGCAGACAACGCTTGTAATTCTACCTCACGACCGTCGCCCGCGACGCGTAAAAAAACATGTAAATCGGGTTCGGGTAGCAGACCATCGGCTTTTTCCGGCCATTCAATAATGCAAATAGTCCGTTCGTTAAATTCTTCTCTGAATCCTGCTTCTAAAAATTCTTCTGCACTGGTCATGCGGTATAGGTCAAAATGCATGATCGTTGTTGGCTGCCCCTTAATGCGTACAGCATAGGGTTCCGCCAGTGTATAGGTCGGACTTTTGACGTTGCCAGCATGGCCTGCAGCATGAATGAGGGCGCGTGTCAGCGAGGTCTTACCCGCGCCCAGATCACCGTGCAAAAAGATGCTCATGCCAGGACTTAGCGCATGGGCAAGACATTTACCTAATGCCTGCGTTGCCGCCTCATCGTGCAGTGTAGTTTTATAATGTGACATTTACAGCCTGATTTCTATTCATGAATTCGCTAAACATAGCATATTGCCCAGCCCTTGTGTATTCACCGGAGTATGAAGCGTGAGTCTGAGTGAACAAGTATTAGCTGATTTATCGGCGCAAATTAAGTCCTGGGGCAAAGAATGTGGTTTTGCAGAGATTCGGATTGCCGATGTCGATCTGAGTCATGCCGAAGCAGGGTTACAGGCGTGGCTGGACGCTGGTTATCATGGTGATATGGCCTATATGGCGGCGCATGGAACCAAACGCAGCCGCCCCGCTGAACTGGTGCCTGGTACGGTACGGGTGATTTCGGCGCGCATGAATTATCTGCCATCATCGGAATCTTGGCGCGAAGCTGAAAAGCAGCATACGCCAGATACGGCCGTCATTTCATTGTATGCACGGGGACGTGATTATCACAAAGTGTTGCGCTCACGCTTACAGCAACTGGCAGACAAAATCGCAGCGCAGATTGGCGAGTTTGGCTACCGGGTATTTACCGACTCAGCACCAGTGATGGAGGTCGCGTTAGCCGAAAAAGCAGGTCTGGGGTGGCGTGGGAAGCACAGTCTTTTGTTGAGCCGCGAAGCGGGATCCATGTTTTTTTTAGGCGAAATTCTAGTTGATCTGCCATTGCCTGTGGATGAGCCTGTTGGCAATCATTGTGGTCAATGTCAATCCTGTATCGATGTCTGCCCCACCAAGGCTATTGTTGCACCATTTCAGGTCGATGCGCGCCGCTGCGTTTCTTATCTGACGATCGAATTGCATGGAAGTATTCCCGTTGAATTACGTCCACTCATTGGCAATCGCGTGTATGGCTGTGATGATTGTCAGTTATTTTGCCCTTGGAATAAGTTTGCTCAGAGTGCCGTGGTCGATGATTTCGAGGTCCGACATGGTCTCGATCACGCCCGCATGGTGCACTTATTGCTTTGGTCAGAAGCGCAGTTTCTGCGCATGATGGAGGGCAGCCCGATTCGACGTATTGGTCATGAACGGTGGCTGAGAAATATCGCCGTCGGCCTGGGTAATGCTGCGGTCACTATGCGCGGCGATCCAGAGATCGTTGCCGCGTTGAGCAGCAGGCTGGAGCATCCTTCTGATTTGGTGCGAGAGCACATTCAATGGGCGTTAGTGCAACACGTCTCTGCTATTAATTAAATGGTAAGAATGTTTCTGTGGATGCAGTTTGAAACAGTTGAATGCGTCATTTTGACAATGCCTGTCGCAGATCTGTCAGCGAAGTTTGTAAAAAAAACGGCGCCGTAATGATCATCCGGACATTTACCGCTATGATTGCGGTTTTCCTGTAACACAAATGACATAACACCTTGCAGAAAAGAGTGAATGATCATTTTTACCAGACTGAATTTTTGTCGGTTCTATGACATTGTTACGTATATTCTGCGCCCGTTAGTAGGTCATAGTATGAGTAAAAAAAATGGTCATTCCGTGCATTCTGATCATTCATCTGCGCAAAAGCAGAAGTGGTAGGGCGGTGGTACCGCATGTTTCTTCGCGCAGTGATGCGCAAAACCTGATAAGAACTGAACATAATAACAAGGATAGATTTTGAGACAGCCATCATTTTTAAAGCAATTGATCCGTACCAAAGCGGTCGAATCGCATGACATAATCTCTGAAGATCAACAGCAAAATAGCTTGCACCGGTCGTTGGGGATATTTTCACTGACGATGATTGGAGTTGGTGCGACCATCGGCACCGGTATTTTCTTTACGATGGTGGAGGCGGTACCAAAAGCCGGACCGTCCGTTATTTTGTCCTTTTTAATCGCAGCGATGACGGCTGGGTTGACTGCCTTGTGCTACTCCGAACTTGCTGCTCGCATTCCGGCATCAGGATCGTCGTATTCGTTTGCTTACGCCACAGTGGGTGAATTTGCCGCATTTGTGGTGGCCGCTTGTCTGCTACTTGAGTATGGTTTAGCGGCAAGTGCCACCGCCATTGGCTGGTCGGATTATCTGAATAACTTTTTGCAGAATGCGGTTGGCTGGAAAATTCCTGAAATGTTGCGGTCTCCGATGATTGTCTCAGGACCCAATGGGGTCGAATTACATCCCGGACAATTCAATCTGCCGCCTGTGGCGCTAGTCTGTATTTGTTGTTTTTTATTGTTGCGCGGTGCAAAAGAGTCGGCAACGGTAAATGCCATCATGGTGATGATCAAGCTGGTTATTTTGATATTTTTTGCTGTGATTGCTTTTTCTGGCTTTAACATCGAGCATTTCACGCCTTTTTTTAATACTGATAACAGCAAAGGTATGGCTGGTATGGCGGGCGTGACTTCGGCAGCTGGCACGGTATTTTTCTCGTTTATTGGTTTAGATACAGTCGCCACAGCTGGCGCTGAGGTCAAAGACCCCAAACGTAATGTCCCTCTGGGCATCATGGCGGCGCTGATCGTGGTGACCGTGTTTTATATGCTGGTGGCAGTGGCTGCCGTCGGTGCGCAACCTGCTGCCTTGTTTCAGGGACAGGAAGCTGGTCTGGCCGTGATCCTGCAAAATGTGACTGGTAAAGCGTGGCCTGCACTGATTTTGTCGGCAGGTGCGGTCATTTCAGTGTTTAGTGTGACGTTGGTGACGATCTACGGTCAAAGCCGGATCTTGTATGCGATTAGTAAAGACGGCCTGATTCCTTCCTCCTTTCAAGTGGTTAATCCGCGAACGCGTGCGCCAGTTGTCAATACCATCATCGTGAGTATCGCTGTTGCTATCGTTGCTGGTCTGGTTGACTCCACCTTCTTGTGGGATATGGTGAGTATGGGCACACTGGTTGCCTTTATTGTGGTGTCCACTGCTATTCCGGTGATCCGCCGTAAGGGTATTGGTCAGGGGATGGAGGGTTTTCGGGTGCCATTTGGGCCATATCTGATTCCTGGATTGAGTATTTTTGCCTGCTTGTATATTTTAAAAGACTTATCCGGCACCACATTCAAGGTATTCTTTGCCTGGATGACGGTAGCGATTGCGATCTATTTCATTTACAGCAAGCGTCATTCTCGTCTGAACAAGTAGAGAAAGCCAATGCCTGTGCCAACCATCGCGGCGACGCAGCGTGTCGCTGGGTGAGCGCGGCATAAGAAATGAATCCTTTATGCATGAATGTGAATTAACCAGAGGTGGTGAAAACAATGAAAGCAATGAAAGCAATAAATTTATCTGTCCGCGCGGCATCCTTGTTTGTTTCGATGTTTTTCGCGTTCGCATCAACCGCACACGCAGAAGCGATCGGTAGTGTCGATACTGCCTTTAAATTGATTGGCCCCGACCATAAAATCGTTGTTGAAGCCTATGACGATCCAAAAGTGAACGGAATCACGTGTTATGTCTCGCGCGCAAAAACGGGCGGTATTGCTGGTGGCTTAGGACTAGCAGAGGATAAGGCAGAGGCATCGATTGCTTGCCGTCAGGTTGGCCCGATCAGCTTTACAGGACCGCTTAAACAGGAAGAAGAAGTCTTCAATCAGAGCTTGTCTATTCTGTTCAAAAAACTGCGTATCGTTCGTATGGTTGATCAGAAACGCAATGCACTAGTTTATCTGACCTATTCAGATAAATTGGTCGACGGTTCACCAAAAAATAGTGTGACAGCGGTTGCTGTAGACCATAGTACTGTCATTCCGGTTAAATAAATAAATGCTATTCTGTCTACTCGTACCAGATTGTCGATACTCTGGTGCGGGTTAGCGTACGTTGCCATCGCGCTTCGTTAGTCTGATTTGTTGGTCTGATCGCTATTTTGTTTATACGAAATTATTTCTGTTGAACAATTAGTGCGTTAAAATGTCATTTGCCAGAAATGACCTTTATATTGTTTTAACATGACACATTCGAGTATTGCTTCTGTTGCGAACGATCAATCTGTTGACGCGCTGATCAAAACAATACGGATACCGCCACGTCCTAGCATGTTAATTGACGTGCAGGCTGAACTGGCATCGCAAGAGCCAGATCCAAAGCGACTGGCGGCGACGATTGCAAATGACGTGGCCCTTGCTGCTTCACTGCTGAAGCTCACCAATTCTTCATTTTTTGGTTTGCGTCTCAAGGCGAGTTCGGTGGAACACGCGGTTAATTTATTAGGAATGCGGCAGAGTGGCATGTTGATGACGGGTATTATTGCTCGGCAGACAGTTAAAGTTGACAACATGTCTCTGGTGAAATTCTGGGATTTTTCTGCTAAGCGTGCGCAAGCAATGGCGCACTTGGCGAGCCGCATGCATATTTGCTCGCCGGATCTTGCTCATACCTTTGGCTTATTCTGCGATATTGGTATTCCTATCCTCATGGAGCGTTTTGAAGGATATCAGACAACGCTGGAGCTCGCGAGTCAGCAGTTTGAACATAAGTTCACGTCAATTGAGCAAGAGCGCCATAGCACGAGCCATACGTCGATCGGTGCGTTGATGGCACGCACTTGGGGTCTTCCTGAAGACGTATCGACGGCGATTTTAGTGCATCATGATTATAATGTGCTTAATGACAGTACCACACCAGAAACGGTGCGCTCGCTCATTGCATTAGCACTTGTCGCTGAATACAGTATTCACAAATACCACGGTGAAGAAACGTTGGCTGAGTGGGAGAAGGGCGGAACGCAGGCGTGCGATTTTCTTGGTCTTGGAAATGACGAACTGGAAGATCGGTTTGAAGAACTGCACGACTTATTCAATCGCGTCCACTAATCAATCGCGGACGTTATTTCTCTTCTCTATGCCCGCGTGTGCCGCGATCGCTCTTTGATCACAGCACACGATTGATCATCTTTGCAGGCAGCATCACAATCGCCCGCAGTAGTTCAAAAACACCCTCTACCGCAATCCCGATCATCCGTAGTGGCAATGTTATTAGCCATATCAACGGGTACAGTACGATTGCCATCAGTGCAAGCGGCCAGCAAAACACAAATAACATCAGCCAGATAAATAACGTCAACATGGCGTCTTACCTTACTAACACGTGAACCAGATTGCTCAACATGACTAATGCAATAGTGGCGATGACAACGGCATCCATATTAGCGCTGAGTTTCATGATATTTCCTTTCAATGTCGTCTTGGAGTGATGTCACTTTAATCCATCCGAAAAGGCGATACGAGGACAATGAGATAAAAGGTCAGAATGCGATGACAGAATGCTTTTAGGCGTGATGAAGTTAGCTGACGGCCGCTTGGGGGGACGCTGTTGATGAGATAAACGATGAGAGGGCGGTGATGAGGTGTTGTTTTAGGTTTTAATTTTACTGAGCAACACATCAATCATCGCTGCCGTTTGTGCGTCAGGAACACCATCAAATTTCTCTGGGCGGTATTTCATCTGAAATGCAGCGATGACATTTTTGGTTGCGTCATCCATGATCCCTTGCTGCGGGATCTTGTAGCCGATTTTCGCCAGCTTTTGCTGAAACCATTTTACATCTGGTAATTCTTGTTCATAGCTTGGCTGCAGCGCCATTACTTCGCTGGCATCTGGCCATGGAATCAAACCGGCATCTGCTAATTGCTTCCATGGGAACAATGGGCCGGGATCTGGTTTTCGTTGTGGTGCGATGTCAGAGTGAGCAAGAATGTATTGAGGACGAATGTGATAGCGCGTGGAGATATCTTTGACCAAGGCAATCACGCGGTCGATCTGCGCTTGCGGAAAAGGAAAATACACCCGACCATCCGGCGTTTCTTTGTAGCCAAGATTGACAATTTCGATACCAATTGAACTGGCATTGAGACGACTGAAATCGCGCCAGTCGCTGTAACCAGCATGATATGCCATACGACTTTCGTCAACTAATTGCCAGACCTTTACCGGCGTTTCATTCCCGACCAGATAGTGAGCACTGACGTCTTGTGTGCTGAGCACGCGCAAGGAGGTTGGCTGGTCAATCGCGGTGTAATGCAAAATAATAAACTGGACGCGGTCTTCCTGACCTTTTGCCACTGCGCTGCGATCAATATCGTTGCGAGGTGCTGTGGTGGCACAGCCGTTGAGTAGTCCGCTCAATAATCCTAAAAGGCTAATAAGGAACAGTTTTTTTATATAGGTTGTCGTGGTCATGGAGCATTAAGTGGATGAAGATATCAATTTTAATTGTTTTGCTGCAAGTCGGGCAGCAGAAAAATGTGCCTGGCAAGGTTTTTGTCTGAAACTGATCTTCGGTGGTAAATGAGCGCGCAGGGATTCCGCAATGACAGGATGGAGTTCTTGAACGCGTCCACTCAGTGCAATTGGCCTCTCGCCAAAACGTTTGCACATCGCCATACCAAGCCGTGCCAGTTCTTCACCAGCGCGTTTGAGTATATCCAGCGCAACCACATCTTTATCTGCTGCGCTGGCAACAGCTAACGCCAGTTTGCCGATATCGCCTCGGCTACGTTGGTAAATGAATTCACGTGACTGTTTCCAATCGTTACTACCAATGAATTTAAAGATACTGCGTGCAAGCACCGAAGTACGCCATTGCTCAGGGCTTTCATCTTCTAGGCGCCAGATGTGACGCAAGGCTTCACGGGCAATCCAGAATCCGCTACCTCCATCGTCCAGTAAATAGCCTCTGCCACCGGCGCGATGAAATTGTCCTTGTTCGTCAATGTAGACGCCAATAGAACCGGTGCCAGCATAAATGAGATAACCTGCGCCTGGCCGGAACGTATCGAGATAGGCAATTTCGACATCATTACCAACGCAAACATGATGTTCTGGTATTTTAAAAATGGTTGCCAGCGTGCTCTGGAGATGTTCAGTATTATCACCAAAACCAGTAATGCCAGCTCTGACCGTGCATAAAGTGCCGTGTGCACCCACCGTCGCGGCGAGGGCAGAAAAGACGTGTTGAAAGGTATTTTTTCCTTCTACCGTATCAAAATGCAGGGCAGTAAGTCCCTCAGCTGTGCCGCTAGCAATGATGTCCTCGTCAGCCCGCGCAAGCGCCCACCGAGTTTGTGTGCCGCCGGTATCGATCCCCAAGCCTAATTGTGGCGGAGCATAGATGTCATGCTTCGCAGAATAAATGTGGTCGTTGGTCAGGGTCATTACGGTTAATTAAGATCGATAAAATCGTCTTTTGGCTTGATAGTTTAAAAAAATGTAGTTTAAAACAGCTAGCGCTACTATCGTGGTGCTTTTTTTAATGTATTTCCGTTTATTATAGGTTGCTTATTGCCCGACGTATGTATGGAAAAGTACACTGGCAGACTAATCTACAAAAGTAAGTACAAGTAAGCATGGCGACTAACCTGTTGATCACACAGTTGTTATTGAGAATGTGAGCAATGCTGTACTGAACTTCTCCGTTAAATAGAGAACGAAAAAATAAAAATGACGACGAGTGCAGCTTCCCCGACACCAGAAAAATCTGTCGCACCTCCCACACTGAACGGCTGGCGTTGGATTCCTTCCTTGTATTTTGGTCAAGGAATTCCTTATGTCGTGGTCATGACCTTGTCAGTGATCATGTACAAAAATATGGGCATATCGAACGCGGATATTGCTTTATATACAAGCTGGTTGTATTTACCTTTTGTGATCAAGCCGTTATGGTCGCCGATTGTTGATCTACTCAAAACACGGCGTCTCTGGATTGTTTGCACGGAGCTACTGATCGGGGCCTTATTTGGTCTTGTTGTATTGATCATTCCCTTGGCAGGTTTTTTTCAATTGACCTTGCTCCTATTTTGGCTCATTGCGTTTAGTGCCGCTACCCATGACATTAGTGTCGACGGGTTTTATATGTTGGCGCTGGAGCAGCATCAGCAAGCCGCTTATGCGGGTGTTCGTAGTCTGTTTTATCGGATAGCGATGTTGGCGGGGCAGGGAGCGCTGGTTTATCTGGCAGGGAGTCTGAAAGATGTCACCGGACGTGTCGATATAGGCTGGTGCGCTGTATTTGCCGCGTTATGTGTGTTGTTTATCGGACTTGCTTTGTATCACAAACGGGTGTTGCCTTATCCCTCTGCAGACCTCCGACAAGACGCATCGAACGCTAATGTGGGGCAATTTTTGACGGTTTTCAGAGAGTTTTTCAAAAAGAAAAATCTGTTACTGAGCATTGCTTTTCTATTATTTTATCGGTTTGGTGAAGCGCAACTGGTTAAAATGGCACCGCCCTTTTTATTGGATGATGTCGTTAAAGGCGGGCTGGGCTTATCGACCCAGGCAGTCGGTATTATTTACGGCAGTGTCGGCATGCTGGCATTAACCGCAGGTGGCTTACTTGGCGGCGCTGCGATTGCGCGCTTTGGCTTGAAGACGTGTTTGTGGCCGATGGCGTTGGCGATTAATGTGCCACATTTGGTATACGTGTATCTTGCATTCTGTCAGCCTCAACATGTATTGCTGGTTGGTATTGCTGTCGCGATAGAACAGATGGGCTACGGCTTTGGTTTTGCAGCGTACATTTTGTACATGATTATGTTTGCTGAAGGTGAGCATAAGACAGCCCACTACGCCATTTGTACCGGCTTTATGGCCTTAAGTATGATGCTACCTGGTATGTTCAGCGGTGCACTGCAAGCCGCGCTGGGGTATGCACATTTTTTTGTCTGGATTTGTTTATCCGCCATTCCTACTTTTATCGTGACGGCGCTGATCAAGATTGATCCATTATTTGGGCGCAAAAAAAATTGATCTTTGACCATGGACTGACCGTGGTTAAGCATCCAGCCACGCTATGTATTTCTGAAAAAACGAATGAATATGACGGATTTCTCTTTTAATAGTCATCGCTATGACTCTCCGGTGCCAGGCACACGTCTGATCATTACCGGCGCTGTCCATGGGAATGAAACCTGCGGTACGGTAGCGATCCGTCGGCTGATTGACGAGTTAGCTACAGGCAAAGTCAGACTCATCGCTGGTCACCTGACCCTCGTACCTGTAACGAATCCTTTGGCTTTTGAACGTGGACAGCGTCAGGGTGAGCGTAATCTGAATCGCCGATTGTTACCGACATCAACTCCAACAGAATTTGAAGATCACGTCGCCAACTGGTTATGCCCGTTATTGGCGGCACACGACGTGCTGTTAGATTTGCATTCGTTTGTTGGTGATGGCGAACCTTTTGTCATGATAGGGCCGCAAAATAATACCGGCATATTAGAGCCTTTTCAGCATGCACAGGCTGAATGGGCGATGGCTGTCCGCGTGGGTGTGTCACGCCTAGTTGATGGCTGGCTGAGCACCTATGCGCGTGGCGTTACACGTCGCCAGCAGCGGTTATCTGGAACTGAAGATGCCAGTGTGATCGCTAATGCTGGTGCACAATTTGGTGTTGGTACCACGGAATATATGCGCTCGGTCGGTGGCTACGGCGTGACCTTAGAGTGTGGATCGCATACTGACCCGCGGGCGCCCGACGTTGCTTATCGGGCAATCATCAACACCCTTACGCATCTGGGGCTGATCGCAGGTAGTCCGCCAGTTGCGCAAGAGAAGATGGAAAGCTTGCGCATTTATGATGTGATTGACCGCTATCATCAACAAGATCGGTTGGTGCGCAACTGGCAGAGTTTTGATGCCATCGAGCTGAATGAGTTAATTGCAGTACGCTACGACGGCACCGAGCTACGTGCCGAACTCGCTGGCAGAATTATTTTTCCGGATGATGGCGCTGCACCGGGTGAAGAATGGTTTTATGTGACACGTTGCCTTTGAAGCATTACTTCTGCAGCACTACATGTGAATCGAGACAGGTGATGTTCCGTGATTCGACCCGCCGCGTCTCAACATAGGATAAAAGAATGAAATTACGGTTTTTTTGCAGACAAGGATTGGCCGCACTCGGTTTAATGTCTGCAGTCATCATCAGTACCGCCGCACCGCTGAAAACATTACATCTGTTACTGACCAAACAAGAAAGTGTGATGGATCCTGCCGTCGCCTCCGATATCACCACGGTCAGTATCAATGAAAACATTTTTGAGCCGATGTTGACCTATGATTATCTGGCCCGCCCGCTCAAATTAAAACCCAATACGCTGACAGCAATGCCGACCATCAGCGATGGTGGCAAAACGTATGTCATGCATCTGCAGCACGGTATTTTATTTACGCCCGACGCGGCGTTTCATGGGCAGTCACGTGAATTGGTGGCTGACGACTATATCTACGCGATCAAGCGCCTCTACGATCCCGGTTTAAAATCCCCGTGGTTATTTATGTTTGAAGGAAAATTGCAGGGCGACGATCAATTACGCGCAGATAAACTCGCAGCTGGAAAAAAATTCGATATCCGCATGCCGATTGCAGGTCTGAAGGCACTCGACAAGTACACGCTACAAATCAAACTCAATGCGCCGGACACCAATTTCCTGTTTATTCTAGCGACGACCGCGACGGGAGCGGTCGCAAAAGAAGTCATGGATGCCTATGGCAATCAGGCGGGCAATCATCCCATCGGTACCGGACCGTTTGTGGTGAGTCAGTGGCAGCGGAGTTTTCAGATTACCCTCAGCAAAAATCCACAATACCGCCAAACGCCATTTGACGGTGATGCAGGAAACGATCCGGTAGCACAATCAATTGCCGCGCACCTCAAGGGTAAGGCGTTACCCCTCGTAGATAAAGTCGAGATCAGTATTGTTGAAGAGCAGCAGGCACGGGTACTTGGTTTTCTGAACCGTGAATTTGACGTCTTGGAGCAAGTACCGCCACCATTAGCAGAAATGGTACTCAAAGACGGCAAACTCAAACCGGAATTACAGCAACAAGGCGTACAACTGGCGATGTTCCCGACACTGCAGACCTACTACATGTGGATGAACATGCAAGACCCTGTGGTTGGCGGTTATACACCAGAAAAAATTGCCTTACGGCGCGCCATCGCACTTGCTTACAACAGCAAAGAAGACATCAGCCTGATGGAAAAGGGCTTAGCAATTCAGGCGCAGACGCCTTTACCACCGAGCGTTCTGGGGTATGACGCGGGTTTTGTCAGCCCGGTGCAATATGATGTGCAACTCGCCAATGCTTTACTCGATAAGTTTGGCTATCAGCGCGGTGCGGATCATTACCGCCAATTACCAAATGGCCAGCCATTGCAGTTGTTGATGCATACGGAAGCCAATGCCAGTGGGCGGTTGCGCGATGAGGTCTGGCGCAAAACGATGGATACGCTGGGTATCCGGATTCAGTTTAAAGCTGATAAGCACTCTGAAATTATTCATGCGGCACGCTTGGGAAAAGTACAGATGACGGAGGCCGACTGGATTGCTGATTTTCCGGATGGCGAAAATTTTTATCAGTTGTTATACGGTGGCAATATCGGCCGCGCGAACTATGCTCGCTTTGACTTACCCGCATTTAATCAGCTCTATGAGCAGTCGCAGAAATTAGCTGACTCGCCAGAACGTCGCCGCCTTTATGGACAAATGGCGTTGCTGGTGCAAGGTTACAACCCCTGGGTATTGCGCACACATCCCTTGTCGGCAGACGTAACGCAAGCTTGGCTGCAAAATTATTTGCGTCATCCGGTCAATTTCACGAATTGGCGTTATCTGGACATTGGTCCGGATGCGCGACAGAATAGTAAAAAATAAGTCTGGAACTCATGAATGCGTTGTGAATTATTACCTGAACATCCGGACTTTTGCCGGTTATCGTCTGTAAACGGTGCGTTGCTTGATCTACGTTATGTTGGCGCTCATAACTTTGTCGGCAGAGATTTGTATGGGACCTTGGATTGCGCGTGGTTGCATAAAGAGGCTGCCGCTGCTTTGCAGCGTGCTGTAGATACCTTGGCGCACGCACATCCAGATTTAAGATTGCTGGTGCTTGATGCATTGCGTCCGCATCGTGTACAGGAGTTACTGTGGCAGCATTTGGCGGGTACACCTTTACAGATGTACGTCGCTGATCCTGTGCGTGGGTCAATTCATTCGTTTGGGATGGCGGTGGATGTGACGCTGGTAGATATCGCTGGTCGGGAAGTTGATATGGGTAGCCACTTCGATGAGTTTTCTGAACGATCGCATCCGGATATGGAGCCACCACTGTTGGCGTCAGGTCAGCTTTTACCGCAACACATTGTTCACCGTGAAATTCTACGCAAGGTGATGTTTGGCGCTGGTTTTCAGGGCATACACAGCGAGTGGTGGCACTTTAATCTGGGTAGTATGGAAACAATTCGGCAAACCTATGTACGGATTGACTGAGTCTGTTGCAAAAGCCTGACTGCCTTGGCAATGTGTGTTGGCAGTCAGGTAGATCATTTAGATTGCAGCGCTCGCCTTGATACTTTCCTGACCTGATCGACTGATTGCCATGACGCTGATTTGCCGCACTGACGCAGGCGCACCGGCATTCACATCAATCGTCAGTTTTGTTGCTGACTGCACAGAGAACAACCATTGCTGATCGGTCCGTTTCCAGATTGCCAGCCAACGCGTGTTCTCGGGATCGGCAAGTTTGACAGTAAGACTTTTCTTATCCTCTGAGAATGTCAGTTGCGGTGGGGCTATATTGGTATTTTCCAGCCAGGGGGAAGCGGGGACTAGCGCCTGTGACGTGTATCTGTCGGCCGCCAGACGTTGGCTAATATTTTTACGATTTTGTTTTAAAGCGATCAAGCTGAAATGGACGTGACCATCCCCCCCTTGTTCACGCAGGGCATCAACCTGATTCAGAATTTCGTCCGCGCTCCATGAGTGATCAGAGTTGTCAATACGGCTCGTGTACAGCCCTGGCCAGATATGGCGTTGTTGTAGGTTTTGCGATTGCCAGTAGGAATTCAATACTTTAAACGCTTGTGGCGCCTGATTGATGGGCCAATATAATTGTGGCGACAAATAATCCAGCCAACCATTGGCGAGCCATAGTTCAACATCAGCGTAGAGTTTGTCATATTGACTAAAACCCGTAATGCCCGTGGGCATTCTATCCAAACGACCGATGCCAAATGGGCTGATGCCGAATTTCACCCAACTTTTTCCCTGGTGAACAACCTGATTAATTGCTTCGACCAGATGATTCACATTGCTCCGCCGCCAGTCTGCGCGGTTCAGCGTACCACCACTGATTAGATATTTTTGCCAGGATACGTCGTCAGGGAACTCCAATTCATTCCCGTTGGCACCCTTCACCGGATACGGGTAAAAATAGTCATCGATGTGAATACCGTCGATATCATAACGGCGTAACACGTCAGTGATGACGGCGACGGTTTGCTGCATAGCGCCAGGCTCGCCCGGGTCCATCCACGATAAGTCGCCGTATTGCTTCACGACCTCAGGCATAGTTTTGCTGATATGGTTTTTAGCGGCATTGCTCTTGGACACCGCAGTGCGGGCGCGATAGGGATTGAACCACGCATGCAATTCCAATCCTCTTGCATGTGCCTGTTCAATCCAGAATTGCAGTGGGTCGTAGTAAGGAAAGGGCGGGCGACCTTGTTCGCCAGTCAAAAACTCAGACCATGGTTCGATCGCAGAAGGGTAAATCGCATCCGCTGCTGGCCGTACTTGCAAAACGATGGCATTTAACCGGAGTTGAACAGCCTGATCAAGAATGGCGATGATCTCCGCTTTTTGCTTATCGCTGCTTAAATCACGACGACTCGGCCAATCGATATTGGCAACGGTCGAAATCCAGACCGCTCTGAATTCACGTGGTGTTGGCGGTGTTTCAATACCCGGAACCTGATCAGACGAGGGGGCGTTGGCGATTATCGCTGATAACGATGTCGCCGCTGGTGGTGTCACTGGTTTAAGCGGCTCTTCTTTTTTTAGTTTATTCGTGCTGCATGCACAGAGTGCGCAGACGATCGTCACCATGCACAATTGCAAGAACTGACGCCATTGTTGATTCATCGACGTCAACGGTTTCCCGCCATGTCCAAACCTAGAAATGAGAGCTGAAAACGAAAACATGCGTCACTGATCGCTGAAAGACAAAGAGTTGAGATGCTACTGCATAACAGTTGCTCAAACCAGTCTTTCTTATCCTGAGCGCGTGATCACCTTACCGGCGCTAGGGTAAATCAGCTTCCTATTGCCGATCAGATGAGCTTGGCGGCAGCTAGGGCGCGATCCCATGCCGGCTCAGGCTGGTATTGCTCGACCAGAAAGTCGATCAGTGTCCGGATTTTTGGGGTTACTGTACGAGTAGACGGATAGAGTGCCGTCAAATGATTTAAGGGTAAATCCCAGTCACTCAGGACGGGCACTAAATGGCCTTCCAAGAGATCACGCCACGCGAGAAACGTCGTATCATAGACGATGCCTGCGCCGCGCAGTGCTGCCTGATGGAGCACTTTGCCGTTATTCGAATTAAAACTTGGAATAATATCAACGGTCAGTTGCTCGCTTTCACCATTCAGATCACGCGTAAAGTGCCAGTTGGCTCCCCGTGTCAAATGACTAAAATGTAGACACCGATGCTGACGCAACGCCGAGGGATGGTGAGGTGTGCCAAACTGGGCAAGATAGGCTGGACTTGCGCATAAAATTCCGCGGCAAGGAGCTAGCGTGCGCATCTGTAAGCCATGGCTATCCGGAATCCCACCGACGCGTATGCTAAGATCAAATCCATGTTTAAACGGATCAAGCAAGTTATCGTCAACATGCAACGTCACTTGCAGCTGAGGGTGTCGCAGTGTGAATCTTGCGATGGCATCCGCTAACCATTCACTGCCAAAACTACTCGGCGCCTGTACCCGTAGCCCGCCGGCCAGTTCGCTCACCGATTGGGTGATCGCCAGACGCCCGAGTCTGGCTTGCGCGACGCTGGCAGTGCACGGATCCAGATACGCGTGCCCTGATTCTGTCAGGCTGACCTCGCGGGTAGAGCGATGTAGCAAGCGCGTGCCGAGTTCGGTTTCGAGTTGTAGGATTTGTTTGCTCACCAGTGCTCGACTGACGCCCAATTGCTTGCCTGCAGCACTAAAACTACGAAGGCGTGCGACTTCAACAAAAATTTCCATTGCTCTTAGCTGATCCATGTTGTTATTGTCAATAAAATGGAGACAATCTGTCAACCGTTTTTTGTATTGTGGTGCAGCGATGCAATTTATTACACTTGAGTCAGATCAACATGCCTGATCACGCTGTTCGCTTGAAACTTACCGCGGGACCAAAGGGCATAAGGCGAAAGCATTGCCTAGCTAATTTGTAGATAAATCATGCGTACTATGGAGACCGTATGTTAAGCCAGCAACAAATGACCCAGTTTCATGAAGATGGATATGTGCTTATTCCTGACTTTAAAACTGCCACCGAGATCGCCGCTTTGCGCGAGCGCGCGGCGATGATTGTCAATGATTTTGATCCAACAACGTCAAGCTCTATTTTTACTACCCAAGAGCAAGAACAGCACATCGACCATTATTTTCTGAACTCGGCGAATAACATCAGTTGCTTTTTTGAAGAGGAAGCGTTTGACGAACAAGGTAACCTGAAGCAGGATAAATCGCTGTCGATCAACAAAATTGGTCACGCGATGCATGATCTTGATCCGGTATTCAGCGCGTTTTCGCGTGGTCCGGCGCTGGCGCAGGTGGCGCAGCAGTTGGGATTGCAACAACCAGCCATCTGGCAGTCGATGTATATTTTCAAGCAACCCGGTATCGGCGGTGAAGTCCGCTGGCATCAGGACGCGACCTATTTTGATACTGATCCAGTCAGTGTCACGACTTTCTGGTTTGCACTCGAAGATGCGACCTTAGAAAACGGCTGTTTGTGGGCTGAACCGGGTGGTCACAAGACACCCATGCGCGAACGTTTTGTGCGTCATGGTGATCACGTGACGGTAGAAAAATTATCCGATATGCCGTGGCCGAGTGATGCGACTGCCGTGCCACTAGAAGTGAAAGCGGGTACGCTAGTGTGCTTTCATGGCTTGCTGCCGCATTACAGCGCACCGAATCGTTCCGCGATCTCACGACATGCTTATACGTTGCACGTGACCGATGGCGCGACGCGGTATTCGCCTCAAAACTGGATACAACGCGACGCTAGTTTTCCGGTACGCGGGTTTGAATGATTACTTTTTTTTCTGAGCAAACAATCTGGAACGACGCATGACACAACACGTCTTTATCTTTGCCCCGCACTGGGGGAGTGCCCATTTGAGCCGCGATGCGTTCATTCATCAAGTGAAGGAGGCGGGATTTGATGGTATCGAAATGTCGCTGCCAATGGTGGCGGTGGAGCGGGATGCTTGGTGTAGAGCGATTGAGGATGCCGGTTTGCTGTTGATTGCCCAGCAATGGGAAACGGCACTCCATGCAGATTTTGACGACCATAAACAAGCACTGGCAGCGTATCTTTTCAATGCCTGCGCTGCCCAGCCTTTGTTTGTGAATACCCATACTGGCAAGGATTTTTACAGCTTTGCGCAAAACAGTGAATTACTCGATCTGACCGAGAGCATCAGTCTGGAAACCGGCGTGCCGATTGTGCATGAGATTCATCGCAGCCGTTTTTCCGGACATCCGATGTTACTTTTGCCTTATTTGCAGCAACGGCCATCGTTGGCATTCAATGCGGATTTATCCCATTGGTGCTGTGCGTGTGAATCCTTATTAGAAGACCAGCAGCAGACGCTGGCGCAGGTCTTTCCGCATGTGCAGCATATCCACGCCCGCGTTGGTAATAGTCAGGGACCACAAGTCAATGATTTTAGAGCGCCAGAACATGCCAATGCATTACAGCAGCATCTGGCTTGGTGGGATGCCATCATTGAGTTGCGTCGTCATGCGGGTGTTCAACAGATCACGATCACACCAGAATTTGGGCCTGCGCCTTATACACAAACGCTGCCATATACGAATCAGGTGGTGAGTGACGCGTGGGAGTTGAATGTGGCCATGTTGCGGTTATTACGTGAACGTTATGCATAAGCGGTAGAGCTATTGTCATCCATCCTCATCCCATACTGTCTTCTGACAAAAAAACGCTGGCGAGTACTTTCGTACCGCCAGCGTTTTTTTTGCTAAGTCAAATACACTGCGCAAATGCACTACGCAAATGCACTGATTACCAGTTATAAGCAGCTTTTCCGTAGAAATAACGGCCATCAAATCCATACGGTGAGAAGGTACTGTATGGCAGGGTTCCGCCGCTATTGAGACTACTTTGAACCTGATCCGGATACTTGTTCGTCACGTTATTGATACCACCAGTCAATGTCCATTTGCCGATTCGATAGCTTGCAGCGAGATCCAACAAAGTATTGGCGCTATAGGTCTGATCTTGGGCCGCATTATTTTGTGGCACCAGGAAACTACCATAACGTGTTACCTGTGCGTGCGCCGTCCATTGATTCAGGATGTAATCAGCAGCCAGCGTCAGTTTGTCTTTTGGCGATGATGCCGTTGCACGTAGAATTGATTGGCGGTCAATTAACGTGAGATTGTTTGCTGCCAACACAGCCGGATTAGCCGCGACATTACTGACAGACGTACTGTTATGGTTATAGCCCAAGCTTAACAATACTTTGTCGCTACCGGAGATCGACAATTGGTAATTGCCAACCACATCGACGCCGCGTGTTTTGGTATCTAACGCATTAGTGAAGTAACGTGCTGCACCGACTAACACACCTTGGCTAGCGAGGACGCTTTGCAAGCTGGCAGGAAGTACTAAGTTACCAGAATACAAAATACGGTTGTCGATCTCGATGTCGTAGGCATCAACGCTCAGAGATACATTTTTTGTTGGTTGGAAAACACCACCAAGACTAAAGTTTTTCGATTTTTCTGGCGCCAGTGGTTTTGCGCCCAACGCTTTGGCTGCCGCGGTTCCAACACCAAACGTACCTGTGTCAATCGGTTGTGTTGTGCCATTGACGGTCAGTAAGTTCGTGCTAGTAATTGTGTAATTCTCTTGTGCCAGTGAAGGTGCACGGAAACCATTAGAGGCCGCTGCGCGTAAAGCGAATTGTTTGTTGAACTCAAAGCGTGCAGATAATTTGCCGGACGTCACACTGCCAAAGTCACTATAGTCTTCATGACGGACTGCCGCACTTGCACTCAATTGTTTCGTTAAATCCGTCTCAATATCGGCATACACCGCTGTGCTATGGCGACGGAAGTCACCAGAATTCGACGCTTGAAAGCCAGAGAAACCTTGTGCACCGCTACCGCTATACGAGTTAGGGTTGCCAGGGCTAATCTGATATTCATCGCGACGATATTCTGCACCAAAAGCAAAAGTGACTGGATTGGCTAATGCTGCAAATTCAAATTCTTTGGCTGCATCAACGTTCAATAAGGTTTGCGTATTTTGGAGCTGGCCATCATAGAAGCTGGTCGGGCTTTTAGCGCCTAGACTGAGATTGGCCGTATTGTTGACGTTGAGTCTAAATTGATTGTAGCCATAGTTGAGACTGGTATCCCAACGCCATCCATCCGCATGACCACGTACACCAACAACACTTGAAACGTCGATATTGCGTGCAGCTTCAATTGGTAAAAAACCAGTTGGATAGAGTGGTGAGCGTAACGTTGTGCCTGATGTATAGGCAGCACGCCATGTTGCGGCTGCATTTGTGTCACGCTGACTTGCATTGGCAAAGGTGTAAAGCTCAATATCATTCGTCAGTGGTAGAACGGCATTGATGCCCACATTGTATTGCGCTAATTGCGGATCGCCTTGTTGCTGCGTCACTTTGCCATACAATGGTTCGAGTGGATTACGGAAATCAGCACCTGCACGATTCGTTGTTCCTTGGTGCTTTTCTTCAGCAGTCAAACGCAACCAGCCTTTTTCTCCGAGTTGAAGACCAAAGTTTGCACTCAAATCACCTTGGCGGCCATCACGCTCACTGTATTCGCCGCCACTGAAAGCGATCTCGCCACCGGTTGCGCCTTTTTTCAGAATGATATTGATGACGCCTGCGATGGCATCAGAGCCATATTGCGCTGCTGCGCCGTCACGTAAAATCTCGATGTGATCAATGGATGACAGCGGGATCGTATTTAAATCGGCTGGCGATGAGCCGCGTCCGACAGTGCCATTGACGTTCACGACAGCCGTTGTATGCCAGCGTTTTCCATTGACTAATACCAGCGTTTGGTCTGGCGATAGGCCACGTAATTGCGCTGGACGATTAGCGGAAGTAGCATCTGCCACAGCGGGGCTAGGAAAATTTAAAGAAGGTAATAATCGATTTAACGCACTACCAATATCGGTGGCACCAGTCGTCTGCAGATCCTTGCTCGTAAAGATATCGATCGGTGCTTCAGAGTCAGTCACTGTGCGGTTGAGACTGCGTGTACCTGTCACAATCACTGCTTGTGGCGCGGCAACTTCGGCTGATGGAGTGGATTGTTGCGCATAGGCTACTGGGGCTATGCCGCTGACAAACAGTGCAGAAACCAACAGGGATAAACGTCGTCGCGGTAAACGAGGTGATAAAGAAGCGGACATAAGGTTTTCCAATGTAAATTGCGTGCGGTAAGCAGCGGATTGAGCCCAGGTCAACAATAATGATGATCCATAGCATGAATGGTCAGATCATACGTGGGCGTGCTAACGATCCTAACGAAGCTTTGGCAATTTAAAAAGACAAAAATAATATATAGCTTATTTATATAGCTTATTTTCTTCAATTTCTGTTGTATCAACTCGTCCCAATATTGAGTGAGATCGTCAATATGATTAATGAGATTCTTGCCCATGAGCGATGGGCTGTACAGACGACAAAGCAGGGGCATTACTCGCGCTCACATCACCACCTGTTGCCACCCAGTCGATCAGGATATCGAGTGCAGTACGCGCCTTATCTGCCTTATCACTATTGACCATGGCGACTACGATCCACTGTTGTTTTTGTACGTCACATACGTAACCAGCAATGGCAACACTGTCTTTTAAGGTGCCCGTTTTGATTCTTGATGACAACGCCGCAGGACTCTCTCTGAGGCGTTTGCGCATGGTGCCATCCATGCCCGCTATTGGCAGGCTGCTAGCGAATTCCGGATACCAATTACTTCGCGACGCGGCAAGCAATAAGGCAGCCATTTGCCGCGCACTGATTTGCTCTATCCGCGATAAGCCTGAGCCATTTTCAAGTACCAGGTTAGTGTCATTAATGCCATGTTTAAACAACCAAGAGCGGACGCGAGCTTCGGCCCGTTGCGCGCTGTTGTTACTATCGCCATTGATCCCCAATGCACTCTCTGCACCTAAGGTCAGAAAAATACTGCGTGCCATGGCATTGTCAGAATGCTTGTTGACGATACGGATGGTATCGGCGAGCGTCTCGGATTGATGTTCGAGCAATTGTTGCGCTGTTGCCGGCGCCTTGCCGTCGACCATCGTCCCTTGCCACGTGCCCCCCATTTCTTGCCACAACTGACGGATGGCATGGCCGATATATTGATTTCTGTCTAGCAGATTCAGATGCTGGGTGATTTTGCAATTGCGTGGAAAATTACCGTTCAGACTGACCGTGATGTCGTCGCCATTGCTCATTAGAGTCGGTGCTTGCCAATATTTTTCCCATTCTGTGCAGGGTTTTTTAATCATGCTCAATTGGCTATCAATCCTGACCTTGTTCAGTGGCGTCAATAAGTTGACACGGACATGATCGTCGTCAGACTGAACGGCAATTGAGCTGATATTACTGTTGATAAGCAAGGCATCTGGAATGACGTTGTAGTAGGCATTTGGATACGCATCAAATGCTGGCACACTCATGTCACTGCGTTCTGGCTGAAAATAGCTGCGATCAAGGACAATATTTCCTTCAATGGAACGCAGTCCCAGATTGCGTAAATCACGCAACAATACGCCCAGCTTCTGCAAATTCAAATCAGGATCGCCACCGCCCCGCAAATAAAGATTGCCGTTCAAGACGTCTGATACGATAGGCTGGTCACTCAGCAACTGGGTCTTCCAACGAAAATTCGGCCCCAGTTCATCTAACGCAACCATGGTCGTCAACAGCTTCATTGTTGACGCAGGATGCAGAGGTAAGTCGGCGTTATAGGTCAGTGTCGCTGCCGTGGCGTCGTTGGCGCTGACTGGCATCACGATAATACCAATTCCGCTCGCTGGCACCCCTGCTTTTTGTAAGGTCGTCGTTAATTTTTCTGGTAAAACAGACTGCGCAGCAACCCCATGACCTGACAACAAAAAGCTTAGGCAGGCACCCGCCACTAAGAATGGTGTGTTGAATGAAAAACGCAGTTGAATGGGTAAAAACATGGATGAAAATAAATAGTAGAAGAAAATGAAGTAGGTCCAGAGAAGGGCAAAAGTAGCAGTTATCTTCTTTGAGGCTGAATGAGTGTCGTTATGCAGAATTGTAGATGAAATTATATTTTTTCCGAAAATATGCTGCAATTCTCTGCAGAATCCCGACACAATCGCATCACAATCGCGAATAAACCTCCAAGACTTTACACATTGACATTGGTATTTGCTGTAATTGCACTAAAAACCGCCATGAAGCGAATAGCATGCAGGACATAAGCCCTTGATTTCGTTATAATTTCGCCCTTTCCTTGTTACACTGGTCTTCGCCATGAGCTTGCTCGTTAATCAAACTGAACTTCTGTCTCCCGCAAAAAATATTGAGATAGGCAAAGAAGCGATCCTGCATGGCGCTGATGCGGTGTATATCGGTGGCCCATCATTTGGTGCGCGCCATAATGCCAGCAACGAAATCACTGAAATTGCCGAGCTGGTGCAATTTGCACACCGCTATCATGCGCGCATTTTTGTGACGATGAACACGATTCTGCACGAGTCCGAATTGGAGCCCGCCCGCAAACAAATTCATCAGCTCTATGATGCCGGCGTGGATGCACTGATTGTGCAAGACATGGGAATACTGCAATTGGACGTCCCGCCCATCCAGCTACATGCTAGTACTCAATGCGATATCCGCGGCGTGGAAAAAGCTAAATTTTTGGGTGACGTCGGCTTTTCTCAATTAGTCCTCGCCCGCGAGCTGACGATAGAGCAAATCAAAGCCATTAAAGCGGAAGTAAAAACGCCGTTAGAGTATTTTGTGCATGGCGCTTTGTGCGTTGCGTTTTCAGGCCAATGCTATATCTCCCATGCCGATAATGGTCGCAGCGCGAACCGTGGTGATTGCTCTCAAGCGTGCCGCCTGCCTTATACCTTAACGGATGGAGAAGGTCGCGTTGTCGCCTATGAAAAACATCTGTTGTCCATGAAGGATAACGACCAAAGTCGCAATCTGGAAGCCTTGCTTGATGCTGGTGTACAGTCCTTAAAAATCGAGGGCCGCTACAAAGACATGGGCTATGTTAAAAACATCACAGCACACTATCGCATGTTGCTCGATGAGATTTTAGAGCGCCGTCCGGAGTTTACGCGGGCATCCAGCGGTCGCAGTCAGGTTTCTTTTACACCAAACGTCGACAAAAATTTCCATCGTGGTCACACCGATTATTTTGCGAACGGTCGCCTCGACGATATCGGCGCGTTCGATTCACCGAAATACGTCGGTTTGCATCTTGGCTATGTTACTCGTATCGGTACGACCTGGTTTGAGATCGAAACCAATGAGCCCATGGCAAATGGCGATGGTCTTAACTATATGCTCAAACGTGATGTGATGGGTATTCAGGCCAATACCGTTGAGCACATGGGTAAGAGCGAGAATGGTGACACATGGCGCGTTTCACCGAACGAAAAAGTCAGTGAGCTGGCCGGCCTCAAAGTCGGCATGTTGATTAATCGCAATCGTGATCAACGTTGGGAACACGCACTGACCAAAAAATCTGCTGAACGTCGGGTTCCGGTGTGGATGACCTTGTCAGATGATGAGCAAGGACTGCGTTTGGCAATAACGGATGAAGAGGGTGTTCATTCGGCAGTGAGTGTGGCCTTGAATTTACAAGTCGCACAACAAGCCGATAAGGCTGAGGCTGGATTACGAGATAGCTTGGCAAAACTCGGTAACACCATGTTTGAAGCCGCCAATGTCGATCTGCGTTTGCGTCAGCCATGGTTTGTACCATCATCGGTCATCAACGCCTTGCGCCGAGATGCGGTCGCCGCACACGAAGTCGCCCGCGCAGAGGCCTGGTTACGCCCAGAACGCACACCTGCCGTTGAACCACCCGTCGCTTATCCGGAAACAACCTTGAGCTATCTGGCAAACGTCTACAACAGTAAGGCTCGTGAGTTTTATAAAAAACATAGCGTGCAGCTGATTGCCGCTGCGTATGAGTCGCATGAAGAACCAGGCGAGGTATCGTTAATGATCACCAAGCATTGCCTGCGTTTCTCGTTTAACTTGTGTCCAAAGCAAGCCAAAGGTGTCAAAGGTGTGCAAGGACAGGTGAAGGCCGAGCCAATGACGTTGGTAACAGGCGAAGAAAAATATACGCTCAAATTTGATTGTAAGCCATGCGAGATGCATATCATCGGCGCGATGAAGAAGCACATCTTGCAAGCGCCGCCGCCATCTTCGGTGCCGTATAGCCCGCTGGTATTTCATAAAACCCGGCCTGCGCATTAGTCTGCCAACGATCAGCGCATGTTGTCGGTAAAGTAATTAAAAAGCACCACCGTAAAATTTTTTTTGGGGTTCAGGCATGAAAAAAATCGTTGTTAAATTTGGCGGGTCAAACTTACGTCAGCCACAGGATATCGACCGTGTTGTCAATGTGGTGCAGTCCTATCAGCGGCCCTTAGTATTGGTCGTTTCGGCTTTTTTTGGGATCACCAATGCCTTGATCGATTGCGTTAAGTCAGCAAAAGATGGTGCAGGTACCAAAGCGGCACTCAAAGAAAGCCAGAATTACACCAAGACGTTACGTGCATTAAAGCGAGAAATTCTGGAAGCGAATATCAGCGATGTCGCTCACCGTGATCGCACTGAAAAAGCATTGGGTGAGCGCTTAGATCAACTTGACCGTTATCTGACAGGCATACATTGCATCGGCGATGTGCCAACTTTTGTCAATGATGCGATTCTGAGCTACGGCGAACGCTTATCGAGCTTGTTGCTGACGGAAGTGTTACTGAGCCGGGGTATCGATGCACGTGAAGCCTTACCAGAAGATATCGGTCTCGTGACAGACGGCGTCTTTGGTAATTCGGCTTGTGACTTTGCTGCGAGTACTGCGCCCGTTGCGGCAGCATTGGCTGCCGATGTCGTCTACGTTGTGCCGGGATTTTATGGCGTTGATAAAGACGGCAAGACAACCTTGTTTGGACGGGGCGGCTCCGATTACTCAGCGGCATCGATTGCTGCTTGTATTGGTGCAGAGTCATTGGATGTGTGGAAAGACGTTGATGGATTTTTGAGTGCAGATCCAGGTGCAGTCAGTGCGCCACGCTCGATTTCTCAACTCAATTATTTAGAGGCGGCGGAACTATCTTATTTTGGTGCGAAGATTTTACATCCGCGTACTGTTGAGCCTTTATTTGATCGTGATATTCCTATCCGTATTCTCAATATCACCCGTCCTGAACGCGGCCTCAACCCTTACACCATCATCGACGGCCAACGCAACGTCACCAAGGATGTCGTCAAAAGTGTCAGTTCTACAGAAGACGTTGCCATTCTGAAGCTGCATGGCCCTGGCGTTGGATTTAAGCCCGGCATCTTGGCTCAGGTCACCAATACCCTAGATCAGCACGGCATCAACATTAAGAGTGTGCTGACGGCACAAACGGCCATCAATATTTTACTTGCACGTGACCATCTGGATGCTGCCTACGAGGCACTGAGTGAGCATCATCTGGCAGGTGTCGTCGAAGTCAGCCGTAATGATGCTGTGGCGATTGTTGCTGTTGTTGGTGATGGCGTATTAGATGCCTCAGATGTTGGCAGTGCGATTGCCAGCCGCGCCTTATCCGCAGCCTTAGCGGGCGGCGCTAGGGTGACATTGGCCGCAGCAGGTGCAAGTGAAGTTGCTGCGTACATGCTGGTGCAGCAAGAAGACCGCAAACTCGCATTGCGGTTGGTGCATGAAGAATTTTTTGGTCAGTAGATTGAATCAGCAGAATCAGCAAAATCAATAAAAACAACGCCGCTGTCAGAGCGGCGTTGTTTTTTATAAAAATGACGAGCAATGTTTAATATTCGCCTAACAGCCATCCTTTAATAAACGAAAAATATTCGCGCAGCCAACTGTTGTAGCGAACGCCCAATGGCGTATCTGCACCCGCACTCGCGATGTTGTCAAATCCTGCTTTCAGCGCAATCTGGCGTGATCGCACGCTATGAAAATCACTCGTCACGATCAATAGACCATCATGGGTATGGATGCCGTTTTGTGTCATCAATTGTTTGCTGAAAATAAAATTTTCATAGGTGTTTGTGCTGCGATCTTCTCGCAGAATACGTGACGCTGGCAGGCCTTTAGCAATCAGGTAATCTCCCATGACCTGCGCTTCGGTGCATTGTTCACCAAAATCCTGACCGCCACTGACGATGACCCGCGCTGCTGGAAATTGTTGTGCCCATAAATAACCGAGGTCAAGCCTGGCTGCTAGCGTTGGTGTCGTGCCACAGTGGTCCGAACCAGCACCTAATACGACAATCGATTTGACTGATCCTTGAACACGCTTGATGTCAGTATCATGCCCCGCCTGAATAAAATAAAAAAACGCCGCCACGCTAGTGAGCCATAGTGCAGCAATAGACCAGCCAGCAACCCAGAGGCGTTTTCTTGTCTCTTTTTGTCGCAACCACGCGTGAAGTGGATGCCATTTTAATCCAGCGCAAATCAGAAAAATTGAGATGCCAAAAGGAAGCGTGACGCCAAAGCTAAAATTATTCTGTGCCATCAGATAAGTGCTATCGACGAAAAGAAAGACACCGATCAACAGCAATGCCAGTTGTGCCAGCGTAGTACGTAACAAAAAAATCTGCATAATAAAATACGACAATGAGCAAAATGTCATTGTCGCATGAGTGATCTTATTGCTGCTGTTTTAATGTGGCACGGTCATTTGATGTTACGCGCAGGTATTATTTAGTTTTGTGGTTTCGCTTGCTCTAGGTGGAGCCCCGCTGCGGTACGTGCAGGAAAACCTTTCCAGTAGGTGTGGTCTGCATTGCGACTACCATCTTTTGCAACTGACCATTTACCATCTTTGGCGTTTTCAATGAGGTCCAGATAGGCATCTTTGCTGGCATCATTTTTTAAATATTTATCCAGAAACGCCGTCACAAAATGTTGTGAAATATTATTCATACGAACGTTATCCCACACTGGATCCAGATAATGTTCAGCAGGAACGAAATGCAATTTTTCTGAAAACTGCCAGGTTTCCTTTGGTGCGGGTATTGGCGCACCAGCATTATGGTTAGCGTTATCAAATGTCAGTAGGTAGTGCGGTGCATTGACTGTGTTTTCGTACATTGAGCGAACGCCAGGGGCATAACCAGATACATCATCACTGCTACCTGCAATATAGAAGATCGGTGTTTTTATTCCCGCTAAACCTTGCTTATCCCAGATGCCGTAGTTCCATCCCCACGGCGCAAAGGCGACTGCGGCTTTAATCCGACTGTCGAGCGATGCGAGGTACGTGACATTGCCTGCCTGACGAACGGTGAGTCCTTGATTTGGCACACCCAGAGGCGACTTGACCGCAGCGTCACTTAATCCGCCACCGACAGTGTTGACGACACCATACCCACCCATAGAATAGCCAATGATGCCAGTGACATTGGCATTAATCACCCCTTTCAAACCTGATTTGCTGTCCTCATTAAGGCGCGCCATCTCGTTTAATACAAATAGCTGGTCCAGCGAACGGTTCAATAGGGTGCTGGCAAAACTTGCCTGATCACCATAAGTGCTGTCTGTATGATCAATCGATACCACCACATAGCCTTTACTAGCGAGATTATCCGCCAGATGACTGAGGAGAAAGCGATTGCCAGGATAACCGTGAGAAAGGATCAATAGAGGGTAGGGGCCGTTGGCCGTATCACTCTGAGCGTCCCTCACGGCCTGACCCCACAACGAGACTTCCGTCACGCCATCCCGCGACATCGCCTTTAGAGCACTACCGGGCTTCTGGCCTGCTGCTAACATCGCTGGATACCAAACTTCTATGGTTAATGGCCGATCATAATGCGGCATGGCCTCGCCAGCTTTTGCCTTTAACACATCAATCTGATCGGTATGAATTAATCGCAGTGTCTTTACACCCGTTTTCAAGTGACCGTAACGGGCAAGCTCAGGAGCGTCAGGACGGATAGTGTCGATCCGATTTTCTTGTGCAAAGCAGAGGCTACTGTAAATAACTAGAAAACCAGTTGCCAGCGTGGCGGAAAGTTTTTTCATGGAATATCGCGAGAGCATAAAAAGGGTTGTAGCAGCCAAAAAAAGGACAACTAAAGTGATGCTGCTGCGCATCACCAATCCATTATGCAACGAATAACAGACAGAGGTTGAGACTGACGTTTTTTGATCACGATTTTCAATAAAATAGGCCGCTTATCGTCGATGTCATTTTAACGTCATTAATCTATGTTTTATTTTTTGGCCTCTGTAGCATGCGGTGTGGAATACATCAGAATCACTTTTTCTACTGCAGCGCGACAGACATCACAAAATTGATCAGTACGATTGAACATGATGCACTGCATCGCAGGGCGGTAGTACCCTGTGGATTCATAGTTCGCGCCTTCAAATGCACCGACGGCATGTTCAAATTTAGTTCCGGCAAACAGTTTTGTGCTATAGGCGAGATCATCTCTGAAGAGGGCATTCATTTCTGATTCAGGACGATTCGTTGCGCGCAGATTTGCACGGATTTTTTGATACTCTTTAGAATGCTGGTCGTACGCTTCTTTCGGCCAATCTGTTGGTACTGGGGTGCCCGCAGTCAGCTTGTCTTTCCATTTGACGTTGGCAGAATCCATAAGCGCAGTAACGTTCGGTTCCCATGGTTCGACCTTTGTTGTGCTTGGCTGGTAAGCGACAGGAGACGTGTAATATTCATCTGCTAGACCTGCAAAGTGATGACCAAACTCGTGAACGAATAAATAATTCGCCCAATCGTTTTTAGCTGCCGCAGTACTAAATTGCCCAAAGATACCGCCACCGCCATAGGTGTCGTTATTGACCAGAATTTCAATGAATTCATAAGGCGCATATTGTGCGATATCGCGCAGTGCCCGGTTATCGGTCGTCAAGACGTAACGTTCGCTGCCAAAAATATCATATCGTGCCCCTAACGCGGAAGCATGGTGCACACCTGTTGATGGACGTGATACGCCAGATTCTGGCGTTGGTACCGCCATCGCCCAGACATTAAAATCTTTTGCGTGTTCTTTAAATGGTGATACTTCAAACAAATGCTGACTCAGTCGTGTTGCGTCTGCTTTGAATTTTTGCATTTGGGCTGCAGTATAACCGTCTCCTAAAATCAACAAATCCACTTTCTCGGCAGAGGCACCAGAGACGTGAATCGGGATAGGCTTGGCAGGTGCAGGGCCTTGCTTACGAATGACATCCTGTGCATCCGTGTCGACATCGACGCTCCATGCAGGGCCGAAGACGTTGTGCTCATCCCGTTTGTAAATGCTGACTTTCACTGGGTGTTCTGGTTTGGGGAAGCGAACGGACTCTTCAAAACCGCGGCTGATTTTTGCCGCTTCATCGGTGCTTCTCCATTCACCAAACACCGTAGAAAAACCTCTTGAGTACAGTAACTCGCCTGTCTTGAGGTCGGTGATTTCTACTTTGTTGTTGCCAAGCCCTGAGGTGTCAATGGCTTGCTGTAGATTACCCGACCAAGGTAAGGGTTCCACAAGAACGCGTGCAAGCGCATAGCTTTCAGAAGCGGCGTTGCCGCTATGCAGATAGTCGACGCGGATAGTGGCTGGTTGGACTGCAGCGGCGATCTGCGAGACGCAAAGCAGGGCAGCGCTAAAAAAGGCATTTCGAGAGAAAGACATGGAGGCTCCGAAGATCATTATATTTTTGATAGGTCTCGATTGTAAGGTAGGATGTTCGTTTCGTGCAGACTTGGCTGGCAAGATGATGCTGTGCCAACCACCCGTCACCAAAACGGCGAGCGTGAGGCAATGTTCACAAAACTTTCGTCTCAAAAAGAAAATCATTGGCGTCCGGAAAGAATATCATTTCACTGATGAAAGTATTGTCATTTTTTAAATAAAAACACCATTTTGCCGCTCAAAGTGCTGCTAAAATGTAAACATGTTTGCAAAAAATTTATGCAACATAAGAGGTTTTGGGTTATACTTCATTCACACAAAAATCCGTTTGGGGAAAGTTATGATGAAAAAATTCGTTAAGCAAGGCGTTATCGCCCTGGTGCTGACTGCAGCTCTTCCTGCATTTCAGGTTTTTGCGCAAGACGCAACAGCACAAAAAAATCCAAAAATCGCCGTAATCTACAAGGCGTTGACTGAGTCTAAAGACCCAGCTAAAACAATCGCTGAGCTGACAAAAGCGAACGCAGCTGACGCAGCGACAATCGCTAGTGTTGCTGCTGCTGCTGGCATCAGCGTTGACGCAGTTGAATCAGGTATCAAGGCGGGCAATCCAAGTCAGTCAAATGCTGATATCGTTGCAGCGTACAACAAAGGTTTGAACGACGTAGCTGCATACACACCTGCAACTGCTGCTGGTCAAAATGCACAAAACCAAGTTGCACAAGCTGGTAATGCATCAAATGGTGGTTTCTCTAGCGGTTCACCTTCATCATCCTTCTCTGGTGGTGGCGGCGGTTCAGCAAGTCACAACTAAGCATCAATGCTTCGTAAAAAAAGGTAGCTCAAGGCTACCTTTTTTTTATGTTTGAAATCAATCGCATTTTTGTGGCCTCAATTGTCGCCATCATTGTGGCTGCTTTTGTCGCTTAATCTGTCGATTCATTTGTATTCCTTGTTCACTCGCTTGTTAATGAAAAACACTCACCCGTCATCGGATATTTGGTTATTCAGAGCATTGCTCGCCTTGATTGTTTACCTTCCGTTGCCCTTGGCAAGCAATCGTACTTGGGCGATTGCTATATTGGTAACGCTGGTAGCTATCTTGTTTGGCGCGACATTGATTGTTTGGCGCAAGCAGCTTAATGCCATGCTCGAGCATCTGGATCAATTTCGCGCACCGCTCATCATCTTCTTTTTGTTTCTAATGGTTTCTGTATTGCAAGTGACACCCTTGCCAGACGCCGTTATTCAGTTGCTCTCGCCTGAGGCGTACAACGTGCAAGTCATTGCCGGTTTGCAAGGGCATATGCATTTATCGCTGGATGTGTACCAGAGTCGGCTGATGCTTGGTCTGACTACGTCTTATCTGAGTGTATTTATGCTGTGCTTGCTCCTAGTTCGTGATGCGGAGCGCCTTAGTCTCCTCATGAGTGTCTTAGTCTGGAGCGGTTTGTTTCAGGCAATTGTTGGTGTATTTCTTTTCTCTATCGGCGCTCATTATCGGCTGTTTTTTGTCGATATCATCCATGAAAACGTGATTGGTACCTTTGTTAATCGTAACCATTTTGCGGGCTATATGGAAATGACGTTGGCAGTCGGGATCGGTTTGATGATTGCCAAGCTGGGTCGTGGTGGCCCCGGACATTCGGGCTGGAAATCGCGTGTGGTTGCCGCGCTGACGTTTGTGATGAGTCCTAAAATGCGCCTGCGACTGATGCTGGTTGTGATGGTGATAGCCTTGGTGCTTACCCGTTCGCGTATGGGCAATTCTGCTTTCTTCTCGGCAATGTTGATTGTTGGCGTCATCACGATAGTCTTGTCCCGACGTACTGCACCTGCCACGGCAACGCTGATTTTAAGTCTGGTGATTGTTGACGTGTTCGTGATTGGTACCTGGGTCGGTCTGGATAAGGTGGTGTCGCGACTTAACCGTACTGAAATTGTCGCTGCGAGCGGAGCGCCGGTGAAAGGCATTGCAGCAAACGGTTCTGCAAGCGGCTCAGCAAGTGCGGCTGCGCAGATAATCCCCGAAGCGCCGCAGGAAGAATCTGTCGAGCAACGTTCATTGCCAGCAAAGTATTCACTGGCAATGATTAAACAATTTCCGGCGTTTGGTACGGGAGCGGGTAGTTTTTACAACAGCTTTAACAGATATCGCCCACCAGAGATTACTGATTATTTTGACCATGCTCACAATGATTACGTTGAATTAATGTGTGACCTTGGGATTGGTGCCTGGTTCTTGTTTTTGTTGACGGGGATGACATTGTGGCAATCGTTGCGTGCAATGCGGGTGCGGCAACTTAGCATCGCTCGGGGGGCGGCCTTCGGTACTGCAATGAGTATCGTCGCACTGGCAATCCATAGCAGTGTTGACTTTAATCTGCAAATTCCTGCGAACGCGCTGACGTTTGTTATCATCTTATCTCTGGCATGGATCGCAATGAAACTTCCTTCCTCTAGACATCAAGAATGAGTGTTGTTATTTTTGCTATTATTTAAAATTTAGTCAAGATTCGTAACATTTTTTACTCAAATTGTAGGATAATTCCATCGTAAAAGCTTGACTGTAAATTAATTTTCTTTTAGGAAATATCGGATTAGATTTTTTCCATTGGTTATTTAATTTACGTCTGCATTCCTAATGTGGGAAAATTCGTACTACTCGATTAGTTATATTAATTTTTGGTGAGTCTACATGACGTTAAGACGGCAGTTGCTAATTGCAATTTCGATCATATTTGTGTTGGTGTTTGCAGGATTGCAAACGCTATCCATTTTGTCGACAAAGGATTTCTTGCAGCAGCAGCTATCTTCTCACGCCCAAGATGCTGCAACGAGCTTGTCGCATACTCTGGTAGAACCGCTGGTCGCTAACGATAAAGTGTTAGCCGAGATTCAGATTGCTGCCATGTTCGATCGCGGTTATTACCGCCAGATTATTTTGATCGCGCCAGATGGCAAACAAATTCTTGCCAAAGAGTTGCCGGTTTCTATAGAAAACGTGCCCGTGTGGTTTTCTACTTTGTTATCGATTGAAACACCCCCAGGTCAGGCATTTATTACCTCGGGTTGGAAGCAATTGGGTAAGTTGGTTGTCGTTAGTCAGCCTACATTTGCCTATCAATATTTATGGACCTCGTTTAAGCAAATAACTTGGTGGCTGATTGCGATGTATTTGTTAGCGCTGATGCTGACCGTTATCTTATTGCGCATTATTCTTGATCCCTTGCGTCATATCGAAAAAGCGGCCATCGACATCCAAGACAAGCGTTTCAATAAAATTGAAGTGCTCCCAAGTGCGCGCGAATTACGTCGCGTTGTCGTTGCAATGAACGCGATGTCCGGCAAAATATCAGAAATTCTCGATGATGAAATGCGCCGTGCAGACGCCTACCGTAAAGATGCTTACACGGACAAGGTGACCGGCCTGGAAAATCGACAGGGTTTCGATTTGCGTTTTGATCATCTGTTGGCGGATAAAGGAAGCTTTACTACGGCTTCCATTATTGTTCTTGAGTTTGATGGGTTGAAAGAATTCAATAATGAGCACGGGTACCGCCGTGGTGATAACGTTTTGATGAACGCTATCCGAGTCATTAGTGAGATGACTGACGTTGATGTCAGAATCGCTGGCCGTATTGGCGGAACAGCTTTTGCCTTTATTAGTGTAGATCAGCCAGTTGGTGCGGCAGATACGCATGTTCGTAGTATGCAAGAGGCATTGGTCGAATATCTTGACTCTGCCGTTGCTGGTAAGACGTTGTCGTTTAGTATGGGCTGTGTGGAGTTTGGTGCGGAGCAATCGAGAAGTGATATTTTCGCTAAAGCGGATATGGCACTAGAAACTGCCCGCCAGATGGGACGAAACAATGCGCAAGTTATTAATTTTGCAGATGAGTCTTTCGTTGTTGAAGGATCGTTAGGTTGGCGTAATCTGATACAAAACGCTTTGCGCGAAAATCGTTGGGAGTTGGTGTCGCAGTCTGTCCTCTCTCTGTCTAACAACGAGTTATTTCATCATGAAATCTTTTCTCGTCTAATTGATTCTCAAGGCAATTTCGTGTCTGCCGCTAAATTCTTGCCAATGGCACTCAGGCATCAGTTAATGGAAGATATAGATAGGGCTGTCTTAACATTAATTTTTGAGTTGTTAAGTCTTGCGGATAGTCGCTACAAAAATGTCGCGGTCAATATTTCAGTGCAATCGCTAGAGAGTAGTTCTTTCCACGAATGGTTGGTGGCGCATTTGAGTGTGTCTAAAATTACCTCAAAACAGCTTTCGGTCGAACTAAGCGAGTTTGGCTGCGTCAAAGACATCGAATTGACACGAAAATTTGTTAACCTGTTGCGTAGCTTTGGTGTGCGCTTCGGTATTGATCATTTTGGTCTGGATCCGCATGCACTGGAATTTTTACGCCAAGTGCCGCCAGACTACATCAAACTCGATGGTGGTTTAGTACAGGGTATGGCCGCAAATTCAAGCGGACATGAACACGTACGTGCCATTATTAAATTGGCGCAATCGTTAGAAATAACGGTCGTAGCGCAAAATGTTGAGTCCGAAGAGATGCAAGCGATGTTGTTGTTAGATTCTGTTGAGTATGGCCAAGGCTACTTCCTTGGCACGCCTCAACCTGCGTAATGGTTACTTAATTTCATGATGAGCTTAAAATTTTTATTCGCCTTGATCTTTGTTTATTTAGCATCAATTTTGGCGATTATTTCGATTCGACCTTATGCTGCCAGGTTGTTCTTGGAGGATATCCCTCAAGGTAGAAAACAGCACAAAGCACCAACGCCAGTCATTGGTGGTATTGGTGTCGTTGCAGGGTTTTATGCAGTCATGATTTTTTTTGGTTACATGCCTCTTGAGCAGCCGGCCTTCTGGGTGGCATCCTTCTTGCTGTTTGTGGTGGGGTTGCTTGATGATATGCATGAGTTTGGTTCTAAGATCAAATTCATCGCCCAAGCGATCGCTGCTTTGCTGATGATTTTGTGGGGGCATAATAAACTGGGTAGTCTCGGCGATCTATTTGGTACGGGTGATGTGGTGCTGGAAAGCATGGCGATTCCATTTACTGTATTCTTTGTCGTTGGCGTCATCAACGCGTTTAATTTGATCGATGGTGTGGATGGACTGTGCGGCAGTTTATCGATCGTCACAACGCTCTCTTTTGCAGTAGCGTCGATGTTGAATGGACGTTCCAGTGACGCGGTTATTTTGTTTATTTTGTCTGCGGCGTTGGCAGGTTTTTTAAGCCTCAATCTGCGTTTGCCCAAGCGTCCTGCTGCGCTCATCTTTTTGGGTGATGCTGGTGCACTATTCGTCGGTTTTGTGATCGCCTGGTACGCGATTAAGTTAGCGGGTGATCAATCGCGCATCATGAACCCTATTATTGTTGTTTGGTTGTTGGCAGTACCTGTGTTTGACACGTTGGCCGTGATGACTCGTCGCATGATGAAGCGGGTGAGCCCGTTTAAGGCTGATCGCACTCACATCCATCATGTATTGCTTGATCTGGGTATTGCTGATCATCACGTCGTATTTATTTTGTTTTTAGTTGCAACTGCATTTGCGTTAATTGGTTTAGCTTGTACGTTTTATTTACGTTTTTCTGATGCCGTGATGTTAATGTTTATTGCTAGTTTATTTGCCCTATATTGTTACATTAAGAAGAGTCTGTTTAGTCATGTGCGAAAGAGTGCCTGACATTGTTACAAATAGGTAATTTTGATTTTTAAGTTTTTAGAGGTTCCCATGAAAAAGTCCAGCAACGTGTTCTCCAGAACTGCCATCTTTTCAGCGACGCTGTTGGTGTGCCAGCTCGCTTCTGTACAAGTCGTTCAGGCGCAAGAAACGCCAAAGTCTGATGTGATAGTGACAGAGCCAGCAACGCTCACTCCAGCGACTAGCACTTCATTAAGCACCAGTAACTTGCTCAATACCGGTACAGGCGCTGCACAAACGGCGTTTACGCCAGGTTATGAGCTCTCTGGTGCTAAAGCCGGTGACGGTACTGCTGGTACGATGACAGCACCTGCACGTGGCGCACCGATTGTCTACGGTGGCTTGTATATTTACCTCGATGCACGTGCATCTGCTGGGCAAAACAACAACGTCTTAGGCTCTGCAAACAACACAACCTCCAGCTCTTTGTTTGGCTTGGAACCAGAGATCGTGGCAGAAGTAAAAAACCATGGTGACCGCTACACCGCTAGCTACCTGGGTAGCTATGTGCGCTACCAAAGCAGTTCTAGCGATAACTTTAATCACCATGATTTCAGAATCGCAGGCGACGATATCTTTGATAGCCGTACCCGTTTGAGCTGGAATGCTGGCTACGTCCTGAGCACCGATCCACGTGGTTCGACAGATCGTGCTATTTCAACGACACCAGATGAATGGCATGCACCATCTGTAGCGGGTATTTTCTCCTACGGTGCAACTGATTCCATGGGTCGTGTTGAAGTTGATAGCTCATATTTGAAGAAAACATACACCAACAACCGTACAACGACGATTGGATCTGACGTTGATATCTCTACCGTGTCCGCACGCTTCTTTTATCGTGTCGCACCAAAGACTTCATTGTTGATTGAAGCCAAAGATATTAAATCGGCTTATGCGTTGACGAATTCACCAAACAGCAATAACGATCGCCGCTTAATGTTGGGCGCAACTTGGAATGCAACTGCTGCGACTACAGGGATCTTCAAAATTGGTTACCTGAACAAGAGCTTTGATCAGGCTGGTATTAGTGGTTACAAAGGTATTGCATGGGAAGGTAAAGCACGTTGGGCACCGTTGACATACAGCACTGTTGACGCAACAGTGTCTAAATTGCCATCTGATGGAACTGGTGTTGGTAACTACATCATGAATAACAATTATGATTTGTTGTGGACACATCGCTGGAATACCCAATTCTCTTCCAAAGTTGATCTTGGCTATGTTAAATCAGACTACGTGAACGGTAATCGCCAGGATAATTTGAAAAATATTGGTTTGGGTGTGTCTTATGACATGCGCCGCTGGTTACGCCTTGGTGCAGAGATCACCAACACTAACCGTAGTTCGACCGTATCAGGCAATGAGTTTTCTCGTAACGTTGTTCTGTTCACTCTTCAATCAACCCTGTAATCGTTGAGTGTAACGGTTTTATCATGGCAAGCTGGTAGTTCTTTACGGAACTACTAGCTTTATTTAGTTTATAAAATATCAAATATGAAACTACGCTATTTACTGTCTTGTGCAATGTACTTTTTGATGACGACACTGGCGCTCGCGCAAAGCGCACTGGTCTCCGATCCTGTGGTGCGCCAATCGGGACTGTCTAGCAACACGGCGTATTCGTCCTACCGCCTTGGCGCTGGTGATGTTGTGAACATCCGCGTCTTCGGTGAAGAAGATTTAAGTAAAGAAAAAATTCGTTTAACTGATGCAGGTACTGTACCTTATCCAGTCTTGGGTGAGTTGCGAGTTTTAGGTATGACAGTAGGTGATCTAGAACGTTTGATTACAGATGGGCTCAAAGGGCGTTATTTGGTTAATCCTCGGGTGTCAGTTCAGATCGATGAGTATCGCCCGTTTTACGTTAATGGGATGGTGGAAAAACCAGGCGGCTATCCTTATCAACCTGGCTTAACTGTTCGTAAAGCAGCGTCAGTTGCTGGTGGGTTTAAAGAGAGAGCATCTTCTTCAAAAATGTACGTAATTCGCGAGGGGGACCCTAGCCACAGGCCAGTCAAGGTTGACTTGAATACAGAAATCGGACCGGGCGATATTTTGACAATAGAAGAAAGTTTTTTCTAAGAGCTGATTACAGAATTAATCGTTGAAGCGAGCTCAAATTGATGCCGCCGCTGGTAGCGATTTCCTAGATTCATAAATATAGATTGTGAGCAATGCGAAGATGGATACAAACGTGACACCAGTTAAACTAAACCTAGAACAACATGCATCTAAAGAGCTTCATGAGTTCGAGGAGAAGTTGGATTTCGTTGAGTACTGGAAAAGTATAACAAAAAGGAAATGGTCAATTTTAGGGTTTGGCGTTGTTATTGCAATGCTCGCAGCTGTGATTGTGTTCATTATCACACCCGTATATCGTTCTTCAGTAACCCTTTTGATTGATGCTACTAAATCTAAAGTAGTCCAGATAGACGAGGTGTACAGTGGATTTTCTGAAAATCACGATTATTTTATTACGCAAGTTGAAATTCTGAAATCTCCTGATATCGCATTAAAAACTATTTCAAAGCTGAAGCTATGGGAAAATCCTGAGTTTGATCCCAGAAAAAAACAGGATACTTTGCTGAGCAAATTTTTAATTGCTCTCGAGTATTCTACGAATATTCCAAAGAAATGGGATGATCAATCTTTGGCGCGAGCAGTATTGCCAAAATTTAATCAACGATTATCGATAGAACCAGTAAGGTTAAGCCTGTTGGTGAAGGTGAATTTTGAGTCCGAGAACAAAGAATTAGCTGCTTTAGTCGCCAACACGATGGCGAGATCATTTATAGACTCAGATCTTGATGTTAGATTCCAAATGACTCAACGTGCAAGTGCTTGGTTAGAAGATCGTATGGTTGGTGTTCGCGAAAAGCTTGACGCATCAGAAAAGGCTCTGCAAGCCTATCGCGATCAGGCGGGAATTGTTGACGTAAAAAGTGATGCGCAGAGCGGTGCTGGGAAGCAAATTGAAGAAGTGACACAACGCTTAGTTGAAACACGATTACGCAGAGCTGAAGCGGAAAATGCTTACAACCAAATTAAAAATGCTCCGAAAGGTGCAGATCTTTCTTCTTTGCCCGCAGTGGTAAGAAACGTCGTAGTTGCAGAGGCTCTTAAGCAACAAGCTGAAGCAGATAGGAAATTATCTGAGATTTCACAGCGATATGGGTCGGAGCATCCTAAATATGTACAAGCAGAGGGTGAGGCGAAAACTGCACGCGAAAATGTGAAACGTCAGATCGATACAGTTGTACAAAGTGTAACTCGTGAGTACGAGGTAGCAAAAGGCACTGAAAATATGTTGGTGCAAACATTAAATCAGGCAAAAGGTTCAGTGCAAGGTATTAACCGTAAAGAATTTCAGCTCAATTTATTAGAGCGTGAGGTTGATTCAAACAAACAAATTTATGACTTATTTTTAAAGAGAGCAAAGGAAACAAACGTTTCTAGCGATCTGCAGAATCCAGTGGGGAGAGTTGTTGATGAGGCAAAAATAATAGACATTCCTGTTAAGCCTCAGAAACTCCAAATTATTTCCGCCGCTTTTGTAATAGGTTTGTTAATTGCTGCCGCATCATCCTTATTGATAGATTTACTCGACAATACCTTAAAAAGTACAAACGACGTTGAAACTAAGTTAAAGCAACCATTATTAACCAGTCTGCCTTTACTTGATAGGAAGAAGGCTGACCGTTCATCAACCGCTCATATTTTCTTAGAGGATCCCAAATCTTTATATTCTGAGTCGATTAGAACAGCACGGACCGGTGTCTTATTGTCGTCGGTTGACTTAACAAATCGCATTTTGTTGGTTACGTCGAGTGTACCAGGTGAGGGTAAAACCACTTTTTCAATTAATCTTGCCGTAGCTCATTCTCATACAAAAAAGACTTTGTTGATTGACGCAGATATGCGTCGCCCCGCAGTAGCCAAAGGCTTAGATTTAGATCCACATTTATTGGGATTGTCGGATTTGGTGGCTGGAACTGCATCATTTGGTACATGTGTGAAAACAGTCGAAGGCAGTGATCTACATGTAATAACTACAGGTACCCCAGTACCTAATCCTCTTGAAATTATATTGTCACAGCGCTTTAAAGATACTATTTCAGAGTTGTCAAAGATTTATGACATAGTAATTATTGATTCCCCGCCAGTAGAATTAGTTAGTGATGCGTTAGTTTTATCAAAGATGGCCTCTGGTGTAATTTATGTTGTTAAAGCGCTCGAAACACCATACCAGCTTGCGAGAAAAGGATTGACACGAATCCGCCGAGCCGAAGGGAAAATTCTCGGTGTTGTATTAAATCATTTGGATTTCAAAAAAGCGGAAAAGTATTATGGTGAATACTCGGGTTACGGTAAATATGGTTACGATAAATATGGGTATGGAGATAATTATGGGAGCGAAGAAGAGAAAAAAGCTTAAATCATGATTGATTTGCATTGTCATTATCTGCCTGGGGTAGATGACGGACCAGAGGGGGCAGAAGAGGCTATTCGACTAGTTAAGGCCGCTGTTGCCAACGGTATCACAGCTGCCGCTTTGACACCTCATATTCACCCACGTCGCTACCCAAATTCTAAAACGCGGTTATTACACACATTTGTTAGATTTCAAGATTTGGTAAAGAAGCATGAAATTCCAATCAAGCTTTTTTTGGCTGGAGAAGTACGAGTTTCTGCGGAGTCCTTGGAATTATTTGAAGAGGATGAAATTCCATTTCTAGGAGAGGTTGATGGTTTTAAAATTGTGTTGCTTGAATTTCCTCACGATGCGATACCTGTAGGCACTCAGCAATTTATCAACAAATTACTTCGTATGAAAATTCGGCCTTTGATCGCACATCCAGAACGAAACAAGCAGGTGATGAGTGATCCAGAGCGGATACGACCCTTCGTTGATATGGGGTGTTGGTTGCAGCTTACATCTGCATCATTAACTGGAGGGTTTGGAGAGCCAGCGAAAAGAGTCGCAATTAAACTCTTGGAACAAGAGCTCGCCTGGATTATTGCAACAGATGCTCATAACATGGCACATCGTCCTCCGGATCTTGCAAATGGGATGCGCGCCCTCACTGAAATTGTAGGTAAACGTTTAGCAACACGTATGGTCGACACGCGACCGGCTCGAATACTTGGTATGGATTAGGATGTGATTAGATCAAACATAATTATGTCCAGATTAATGTTGGTATTTTTTTGCGTATTAAGCTTTACTTGCGTCTGCTATTGTGTGCCAGCTGG
The DNA here is from genome assembly GCF_049339825.1 of Undibacterium sp. RuRC25W. Lineage (NCBI taxonomy): Bacteria > Pseudomonadati > Pseudomonadota > Betaproteobacteria > Burkholderiales > Oxalobacteraceae > Undibacterium > Undibacterium sp. RuRC25W. The sequence goes on from NZ_JBMPPD010000018.1 coordinate 74,720, forward strand.
TATAGCAGATTTGGTTACGCTCGACCAAAGGTATGTATTCAACCAGTCTCAACCTGTTAATGGTTCGTTGGAGATGGAGGGACGCTTTTTGAAACATTTGTTTTGGGCGACGGAGTTAGCGCCTGAATCCCCGGATTACTACGAGCGAATCGCATACATGTTTGCTATACAAGGGGCGGGACTTTTGAATAATCAAAAAGTTTCCGAACAAAAATTTATTTTGGCGGAAAAAAATTACAGGCATGCCTTAATGCTTAGGCCTATGTCTTCAATACTATTTGCGAATCTTGCACTACTAAAATTTTATCGAAAAGCTCCGAAAGCCGAAATTAATCAGTTAACTATAACGGCGAATTTGTACGGGAGAAATGATCCTCAGAAGGAAAAAACGTTACTTTATCTAAATAAGCTAAACGACGGTCGCCATTGAATTAGTTGATTCTTTCGCGGCGGATTAAAGCTACCTTTAACAAGAGTGGTCGATGGATCTGTGTATGGTTTATTCTCATCCAAGTGATCGTAGTTTTTGATCCGTTACTTCTTCCTGGTTTTTCCGGTGCCAAGATTGGGTCAATTAGGCTTGGTAATTCGTGATTTTGGTCTAAATTATTACGCTGGATAGCTTCATGTGATCTTGTTTTTAGTGCGACGCGCACTCGGTATATTTTGAATTGATTTTTCGTTTTAATTATTTTTTGCATCGGATGCTTCATACACCGATCCTTTAAGAAATATTTTTCTAAGCAACATTTAAGGAAGATGAGCTGCATGAACACAAAATTGATATCACCTAACGTGGTCTGGCAAATGGCTGGTGTTAACCGAGAAAGTAGAGAAAAACAAAATGGTCATTCCGGGGCCATTATATGGTTCACTGGCTTATCTGGATCCGGAAAGTCAACTTTAGCTTATGCGGTTGAGATTGAGCTACACACTAAAGGATATCGAACCTTTGTCTTGGACGGAGATAATGTTCGACATGGTTTATGTGGAGATCTCGGGTTTTCAAGCTCTGATAGAGTTGAAAACATAAGGCGGATTGGGGAGGTCGCCAAGTTATTCATGGAGGCTGGCATCGTAGTTTTGACTTCTTTTATTTCTCCTTTTCAAGCGGATCGCGAGAGGGTGCGGCAAATGGTCAAAAAAGGGGACTTTGTTGAAGTTTATTGCGACAGTCCAATTGAAGTTTGTGAGCGGCGAGACGTTAAAGGTATGTATAAAAAGGCACGGGATGGATTTATTAGTGATTTTACTGGCATATCTTCGCCTTACGAGAAACCGCTTAATCCTGAGATAATCATAGACACGGCGAATCAAACTCAATTAACTTGTGTGCAAACAATTTTGGATGAAATTGAGAAGAGAAATATTCGTAGCTCAGTAAATTGAATGAAGAAAAGTTAGTAGTGTCTTTAATTACTTCGTACGACCTCGCCTACATTTAGTTTTCTAATATGCTCAAATTTAGTTTTTTTTAGTGGGTTTGAGCAGATCGAGTCTTTTTTATAAACTTCTACAGAGAACTATTTAAGTTCAGCATCGATTTTGAAGTTGTAAGAGACGATACCCATCACGATAACTTGGATTTATTGGGAGTGTTTATTTGAATCCTAGTAAGGGATTATTATGAAAATTTTTCGCAGCAATATAATTGCAAATTTAATTATGTTGTTTGTTAGTAAGGCTGGTGGTGTGTTGGTTACCCTGATTTTTACGCCGCTCTATTACAAACTACTTGGACCAGAACAATTTAGTATTGTTGCCGTGATATTGTCACTGCAATCGCTACTTCTCATGTTGGATTTAGGCATGACGACAATGGTTAGTCGAGAGGTGGCGATTTATGGTACGCGCTCTTTAGCATCTGTCAAGATCTGGGCTAACGCTGAGGCAATATTAACTTTTTTTTATTTATGTTTGTTCCTACTTGCAATTATCTTTGGGTTTTATTCTGTGCCAAAAGGTTTGGTATGGTATGCCAACGGGTTAATTATTACGTTATTTTGGTTAATGGTGATGCAGAACCTCTCCCAAACTGTATTGCTTGGTGGAAGGCTATTCAAGATTTCTGGGACAATACAGTTAGTAGGCACTCTTTTGAGAGCGAGTTTGACGGTGATCGCCTTAAAGTTTTACTCCTCTTCAGTAGAGTGTTTTTTGACCTCCCAATTATTTGGTACTTTATTTCAATTCATCGTAACGCGAAATATTTGCAAACATTTTTTTTCGACGACACTTATTTCGAAAATCAAATATAGCTTCGGTGAATGTAAAGCTTTGTTCAAGAACGGTACGCCGTTACTATTTCTTAGCTTGTCAGGGGCAGCGGTCTCTCAACTCGATAAACCTATCATTGCTTCTTTTCTAACAGCAAAAGTAGTTTCGACATATTTTTTGGCAGTCACGTTTTGTCTTACTCCAATTAGTGTTTTAGGTGGACCAATTTATCAATATTTTTTGCCCAACTTAACTTCAATGCTTGCTGAGAAAGATAGTGGGCAACTTACACGACATGTTTCATTATTTGTAATAGTACTTGTATTTTCGACGGTTATCCCAACCGTGTCGCTCTTGTTTTATAGTGAATATTGGATTCGTCTTTGGTTAGGGAATGTAGAGACCACAATTCAAGTCTCTGAGTTTGTGTCTATTCTGTTGCCCGGGGTGCTAATTGGAGCAATGGGCTATATTCCTTTTTCAATGTTAACCGCTTGTCAGGACTATCAATTTCAAGCTCGATTAGCACTGTTCCTAACATCCATTACGCTTGCACTGGTAGTTTTTTTTGCACAGCGGAAGAGCATAGACGCAATATGCTTCGTTTATGCTGGCTATCATATCGTTTCGACTTCATCTTCTTGGATACGCGCGATTCAAACTGACAAAACCCGCATATACGCAAAGTATGCCCTTATTTTGACAACAAAATTCGTGATTGGTATATTTTTTGTTGCAAAATTGATAAAATTAATATTAGTTAAGTTTTGCGATGTGCAATACGGCATGTGGGTATTTATTTTAATTTTGGGTCTCATAGGGTTAATATTTTTTCTCTTCGAAATTAGAAATATTAAAAAACAAGAATACTTACTTCAGATATTCAATTAAATAACAAAAGTTTATGAAAAGTTAATTTCAGCTATCTTTACACAATTTGAATGGTCGCTTCGGTAGATAAGTACAATATGAGAGTAAATTGATAACCGATTACTTTTCTCTTTATTCGGGTTTAAGAATCACAGCAAATTATCTTGATATCAACGAATTTGAAATGGAAAAAGAAATAAATATGAAACCGATATGTATTGCGTATTACTTAGGTCAATACCATCCCCTTGAAGAAAATAATCTTTATTGGGGCGACGGGTTTACAGAGTGGCACAACGTATCAAAAGCCCGTCCACTTTTTCCTGGCCATATTCAGCCTCAGTTACCTGGTGCGCTTGGATTTTATGATCTACGTTGCGAAGAGACTCTCCTGTCTCAAATGGATTATGCAAAAGAGATAGGCGTTGATGCATTTTGTTATTGGCATTATTGGTTCGGCGGTAAAAGGGTGCTACACGAGCCTCTTGACAAAATTATTAGTCTGCCGGACCGTGGAGTTAAAGTAATGCTAGGTTGGGCCAATGAATCTTGGACGGGAATTTGGCACGGTTTATCAGATCAAGTAATCTTTAAGCAAACTTACGATAATGAGGAGTTAGATGCTCATGCAAAACTTATCGCGGGCTACTTAAATTCCGATAAATATTTACGGGTAGGTCATTTATCACCTTTCTTAATATACAAGCCTAGATTGATTCCAGATGCAAAGAAGTATTTGACGGAGTTGCGAGAAAAAGTGCGGACTTACGGTGGTGGTGACCTATATATTATTGGCAGTTGGGGGCCGGGTAAATCAGAGCGAATAAATAATCCTAGTGAATATGGGCTAGATGCTGTAGTTGCAAATAATGTAGGTAAATTTTTTAAATCAAGCATATCAAGTAACGCATATTTAGGATTGTGGAAGTTAGCCAAGAAGTGTGGGTTGGGGCCTGAGGTAAGAAACTATAAGTCTACTATTGATACTTTAATTTCTAGTTACAAAGAAATTAATGGTGTCGTACACGCGACCATTGTTGCTGGGTGGGATAATACACCGAGGTCTGGGAGACGAGGATTGGTTCTGAAGGGTTACAATGAGACGTCTTTCAGGGAGGCCATCACTACCGCCGTTCAATACGAAAATAAGAATTCTAGAAAAATTTTATTTATAAAATCTTGGAATGAATGGGCAGAAGGAAACACTATTGAGCCAAAATTTCATGAGAATTGGAGTGCCGGGCAAGTTTTGCAAACAGAGTTAAAGGATAAATATGAACAGTAGCCAATCCCTGCCGAGGCTTATATTTGGAATATTGGCGGTGATCGTTTGTCTTATCTTATCTTTTCGCCCGATTCCTAGCCTTTATAGTGATAACGACACTGGGCGCTATGTTGACAGTCTCCATCTTTATTGCGCAGGAGTTGAGGATGCTCGTTTTCACGGGAAAGAAGCTTCATTCGAGTTTTTTTATGCGGTTACGTCCCCAGCATGTCTTGTTCAATCCGATGGACTTTTTCTTCTAGAAGTTGCATTCTTTTCACCCCTGATTTTCCTCCTTTTCGTAAAGTGGAAGGAGGATACATTCTTGTGGGCTTGCAGTATTTTATTCAGCATGGTCGGTATCGAGTTAATGATAAATGCGATGCGACAGGGGCTGTCTATGTTGCTCCTATTCGGAGCAATTTATGCTTTAAAAAAAAATCGTCTATTAGCGGCAAGTTTAGGGATCATGTCGGCTGTCGCACATTCTTCGGTTCTTTTCTATACCCCTTTCTTACTTTGGTTAGCAGGAGCACGAGTTTCAAAAAAAACGATGAGAGTGATCGTCGGTGGTATCGCTGCAAGCTGTTTACTTTTTAGCTCATACATAGTTAACTTTCTGCAACTAACAGGCGATTTGGATTTTTTCACTCAAATATATTCGGATGAGTCAAGTGTTGCTTTTATTTTATACATAACACTCCCCCTAATTTGGGTTTATGGTATCCGCTTCTTTTTTGAGAGGGAGCTGATTTCTGATGGCGAGAAAATTGGACTTATTTATTCTGCTATTTTGTTGGTGATTTGTTTATTTTTATTCCCAGCAATTTATTATCGGTTCGCTATTCTATCTGTAGTTTTACAAATATTTCTGATTAACCAGTCTGAAAAATCGAGTGTTAAAGTTGCTAAATATGCATTTCTCGGCATGTTTATTCATCTTTTAGTTATGATATTTTTTTCAAAAAACTATTTGGTACTTATAAATGGATAAGCTTTTGACAGTAGTTATACCTACTTTTAATCGCAAGATTCTGACAGACATTGCGGTTAACTCGGTTGTAACGACGTTCCATTCCTTGGTAGAAATTGTCGTTGTCGACGACTGTGGCGCAGAAGCATACAATTTCGGCAAGCGTAACTCATCAGGGGTGGAGGTAAAGATCTTACGAACAGAATCAAATGTGGGCGCCGGAATAGCACGGGAAGTAGGGATAAATCAGTCTAGTGGCACTTTTATTGCTTTTTTGGATTCGGACGATAGTTACGACATTGGTTGGATTGATAATGTGATCGGGTTTCTACAAGATTTTCAAGATAAAAAGACTGGGAGTATTTTCATAAGCGGCATTGCTGTTGGTCAGAGCAAAATTACAGGAGTCGTACGATCCTTGATCTCTTTAACTCCAAATTTTATGCATTTATCAATATACAGATTTATAGTTATATTCTTTAATCCATTTTATACGCCATCGATTGTTCTTAGCCGGGAGTTATGTAAATTTAAAAAAGAGTTACGTTTTTGCGAGGATTATTTTACAACTGCAAACGCGCTGTTTTTTACCGACTACTTATTTCTACCGAAAATGGTTGCATGTCGTCTGGGGCGACCTATAAACAGTAGTGGAGGAGAGTCTGCGAACGCCGTAATGATGAGCAGAGGAGAGATGCGTGTGCGACGTTCTTTTTTCGTCGAAAAAAAAATCGCTTTGCTTTATAAATTATTCATTCCTGCTGGCATGACTTATCAATTATTGAGGATTGCCATAAAAAAGATAATGAGAGTTGTCTAATTGAGTATGATATAAATTATTTTATAAGTAAGTATAATTATTGTTAAAATACTCATTGAATTAACCTTCTAGCTCTCTTATGCAAATTAATCGATTAATCAAGCAGGCTCGCAAGCAATCAAAATTTTTGATTGGTGGAATGCGGCCCTCAGCCATAAGCGGGCGTTCAATCGGACCGAAAGTACTAGTTAATTCAGTCCCAAAAGCTGGAACTAATCTTCTTCAAGAACTGGTAACACTTCTCCCACTTATGCGGGGAAAAATAACGCGTACTTTAAGCTTGACAAATGGAGTTGATCAACTTCTTTCCAAGTTGGAAACTATAAAAAAGGGAGAATGTGCTCCTGGCCACATTTTTTTTGACCCTTCTGTCGAGGAAACGATAAAAGAAAATGGCATACGCCACATATTGATTGTGCGAGATTTTAGAGATGTAGTGTACTCAAACATCAAGTATTTGGATTCAATTCACACTGATCATCCGCATAACAAATATTTTTCAACGCTTGCTACTATGGATGAAAAAATTGAGGCATGTTTATCTGGAAATGTTGATATAAATATGCGGCCCTTACCAGACTTGATTAGGCATTACAGGCCATGGATGGACTCCAAAGAAATACTTATTATTAGATATGAAAACTTGGTAAGTAAGCACGTCCAAATCGCTGAAACTGAAATTCAAAAAATTGTAAGCTTCTTAGGAATTACTTCTAGTGTGTGTCTTGCGGATGTTAGAACTAAGATGTTTAATGTAAAAGGATTAACTTTTAATGCGCCCGGTGTTGAAAAGTGGCGTACTAATTTTAACAAGGAACAGATAGAGAAATTGAATCGGGTGCTAGGTGACGAATTGGAATATTTTGGGTATTTCGTCTAAAAAGAACTTATTTGTTGGGTTTAGCCTGAAATTTTAGACTTCCTCAAAGAAATATGAACTTTTATATTCAACATTGAATCTTAATATTTGCTTTATTAATCACTTAATTTCATAAGTTTATTGAAAACTATCTTTCCTATGTTGAGCAACCTAGCAATTCTATGAAAAAAATTTGGGTGACCTTTCTATTAGTTTGTCTTTTAATATCAGCGCCAGCATTTTGTGTGCCTAAATCGAATACACCCGTTAGAGCATTTCATTTTGTATTGCTGAATATTTCCTTGGAAGAAGCGAAACATTTAGTCGATAAAGCTTCTGAATATCAATTTAATACTTTGGTACTGGATCTTCTCTGGGGGGCTAGTGTAAAACTTAAAACATTTCCATGGACTGTGGATACAAACCCCTGGGAGAAGGAAGATTTATTGTCTTTTGTGCAATATGCGCAGAAACATGGCATCCGTGTAATTCCCGAGATGCACCTGCTAAGTCATCAGCAAGTACTGCTCAATAGATACCGTCCAGATTTGTCTTATAATCAGCAAACTTATGATCCGAGAAAAGCTGAGGTCTATAAAATACTTCTACCGATGATAGATGAGGTAATAGACCTAATTCATCCTGATGCGTTCCACATAGGGCACGATGAAGTTGTAGGGTGGGCCATAAGTAATTGGGGAAAGTTTCTAAATATAGGAGAACATTCATTACCAGCTAATTTGTTTTATGAAGATGTAATGATTTTTCATCAACATCTTCGCAAGAAAAATATTAACACTTGGATGTGGGGCGACATGTTAGTTGCTGTAAATGAAGTTCCTGGAATGAATAATGACTCTTTACATGGACAGATGACTGGATATGGTGAGCCGCTGAGAAAAAAACTCCCACTTGATATAGTTGTTTGTGATTGGCATTACTCGGGAGCACAGCGCGATTTCCTGTCAATTAAATTAGCCGCATCCGCCGGCCATCGTGTTTTGGGCGCAACATGGGATGATTTAACTACAACGAATAATTTTAGCAAGTATGCTGCGAATCATAAAGCCGAAGGGATGATATTAACTTTGTGGTCCTACGTTCAGCTTAAAGAATGGGGGAAAGTTGATAACCTAATGAACGAGTCAGGCAAGATCTTTAATAGAGATTTCCCGAATTAAATTTAGTCAGTTTGATTGCTCAGTCGAGTATGTTACCGATATTTAAACTTATAAAGCAATGAAATATTGTCAATTTAATAAATCTAGTCATATCTTACTTTCTCCTTGCTTGAAACCAAATGCAATATGGTTAATTTTGATTAATAGCTTCTAACTTTTTTAGATTTGTAATTTGTAAGCCTATAGACAAACCAATGAGCTTCCCCCGAAATTTAGTTCCCCAAAGGTGACGTAAAATAAACGTAACTTTGGAAAGACAAATGATGAACAGGATACCAAAAAAAGCTTACACGCCCGAGTTTAAAGAACTGGCCGTTAAACGTGTTTCAGATGGTGAAGCCATCTCTGTCGTCGTCAGGGAGCTGGGGTTAAGTGACCAAACCCTGCGCAATTGGATCAAGGCCTCATCTGAAGGAAAACT
>NZ_JBMPPD010000019.1:0-82896 GCF_049339825.1 Undibacterium sp. RuRC25W
TTTGCTCACATCAAACAATTTAGGCGGGTTGCAACGCGATACGACAAACTCGCTGAACGATTTGCTTCATTTGTGGCAATTGCAGCTTCGATGCTTTGGTTAAAATAAATGTCAACACGCCCTAGTAGGAGAGTAGAAAATTGTTGGAAAAAGGTACGAAAACTGGCAAGAAATTGCATCTATCTTTGACAGTGTGTTACCAATTGTAAAATGCAACTTATTCAAAAGTTGCAATGAGTAGTCTTAAAAAAGGCATTCTTCGGTTTTTTTTCCGAAATCAATATAAAGCAATGTGAATTCTCCAAAAAACAATATTTTTTAGTGCTACGCAGTAATTTTTTGCGTGGAAACTAAAAAAAAAAGTTAAAGCTTGTTTCGGTGTCTTACAAATGCTGGTTGATTCAGAATATACTTAATGCATATCACTTTATTGCTGTTATAGCAGCGTCAATTACTTCGGGATTACAGTGGGGATTTTTTCTCTTTTTGGAAAAAAAAGCGGCAGAAAAGAAGATCACTCCGCTGAGAAGTCTTCTGACAAGAAAACTCGCTCAAAATCTACCAATACAGTTATCACTGGCTTCCACGAAAGCGAAATTTTTACTAATTCCATCATTGCGCAACGCCACATTGCACGTGCCACTGAGCGGAAAATTGATGCTATAGAATTTGAAATGTCTCGCGACATTGTCAAGACTCGACCTCCTGTCTTGTCGAAAATGGATGCGCCCAAGCGAGCAGACGTTTCTCGTGGTCAGACCAAATACGACCTTGCACAGCATACACAACCACTCGATCGTCGATCCGCAGTTGGCGTTGATTTTCAAACAACGCTACCAATGAGTATGCCGACCGATTATCTGCTGGGTCATTATTCTGAGATGTCGGGATCGGCGGTTGCGTACAGTGAATCTGTCCCTGTACTAGAAGAAGCGGCTATTCTGTTCGCCAGCGGTCAGACCGAAGTGGCAGAACAAATGCTCAGCGGTGCAATCCACCACCAAAAATTAAGCACTGCCGAGGAAATTGCTTGGCAAATGTTGTTTGATCTTTACCGGATCACGCAGAATCAGCACATGTTTGAGAGTCTCTCTCTGGACTACGCGAATAAATTTGAAACCTCGCCGCCACTGTGGCCTGAGACCACTATTTTTGCAAATACCGATACCCGATCCGACACCGACAGCGGGACACCAAGCATCGTATTTCCTGCGAAGCTCGACGCTGGTATCGTGAAAGCATTAGAAAAAATGCACTTATTGAGTGCTAAAAGTCAGTCTCTAAAGCTGGACTTTAGCCGGATTGAGGTTGTCAATCCGATTGGTTGTGGCTTATTGCTGCGCTCACTGAAGAATCTGAAAAAGACAGGCCATGATCTATTGCTTGTAGGTGCGCAAGAACTGGCTGAAAAAATTCGTAGCATTCTTCAGGTAGGCCGCCGTGATGAAACCGAGGCGCCTTGGCTACTGTTACTAGAAGTGCTGCAACTACTTCATTCTGAACGTGCCTTTGAAGAGGCAAGTATGGACTACTGCATTACTTTTGAAGTCTCACCGCCTTCTTTTGAAGCACCTAAAGTCAACGTAACGAGCTCATTTCCTGAGATACACATACCAGAAGATGACGAGTTTCAGGATCGTTTTATGATGCCTGCGTTTATTGAAGGTAAGGTTGAACCACTGATTAAGCAGATTGTTGCCAAAGCAGAAGTATTAAATCCTCTGGTACTCGATTGTTCTAAGTTAGAGCGGGTGGAGTTCAGTGCCTCAGCAGAACTTCTGAATGGTCTCGCACCTATCGCGGGCAAACGTGGTATGACGATAGAATTTCGTGACGTCAACTACTTGGTCATGATGCTATTCAATGCCATGGGCTTAAAAAATATCGCCAGCATTACACTGCGCAAACACTAATCTTGTAATTTTTCAGAAACGCCCCATTTTCTTTGAAGTCCGCTTGCGTTGACAGCACAAGCCCCTTGCATTTGTTTCCATAAAACAAGTGCAGGTTTCAAACATGCATGAGGTAACTATGGAACAATTTCACGGCACGACAATTCTGACTGTACGGCGCGGCAATGTTGTCGCTCTCGGTGGCGACGGTCAGGTCACTCTTGGCAATATCGTCATGAAAGGTACGGCGCGTAAAGTACGCAAGTTGTATCACAACAAAGTCTTAGCCGGTTTTGCTGGTGGTACGGCAGATGCCTTCACCCTTATCGAACGCTTTGAGTCCAAATTAGAAAAACACCAGGGACATCTCATGCGGGCCTCCGTTGAGTTAGCCAAAGACTGGCGCACGGATCGTATGCTGCGTCGACTTGAGGCGATGTTGCTAGTGGCTGATAAGGACACGACCTTAGTCATTACTGGTAACGGCGATGTCCTCGAACCAAACCAAGGTATTGGTGCGATCGGTTCTGGTGGTACTTTTGCACAATCTGCAGCGATTGCTCTCTTTGAAAATACCGAGTTGTCACCCGTTGAAATTGTTAAAAAATCACTGACTATCGCTGGTGAGTTGTGTATTTACACCAACTTATCTCATACGATTGAGACGCTGGAATAAGTTCACACCACGTATCGTGATTTCATGCGATGCAGACTAGGCATCTATCATCATTTGGATGCCAAAATTGATAATGAGAACTCTCTGTTCACCACGAAAGACCGGTGCATCGAACAGGGAAAAGATAGGAATAAGTATGAATATGACTCCACAAGAGATCGTTTCTGAACTCGACAAACACGTTGTCGGTCAGGCTAAAGCTAAACGCGCAGTGGCCATTGCATTGCGTAATCGTTGGCGTCGTCAGCAGGTGCAGGAGCCGTTGCGCCATGAAATCACCCCAAAAAATATCCTCATGATTGGCCCGACTGGTGTTGGTAAAACAGAAATCGCCCGTCGCCTCGCAAAGTTAGCCGACGCGCCATTTATTAAGATCGAAGCAACGAAGTTTACCGAAGTAGGCTATGTTGGTCGCGACGTCGATACCATCATTCGCGATTTGGTCGATATCGGCATCAAACAAACCCGTGAAGCGGCCACCCGTAAAGTTCGTGCCCGCGCCGAAGATGCCGCAGAAGATCGTATCCTCGATATTTTGTTGCCACCACCACGTGATTTCGGCATTCACCCAGAGAACACCGAAACGACGCCGCCCGATAACACCACTCGCCAGACTTTCCGCAAACGCCTGCGTGAAGGCGCCATGGATGACAAAGAAATCGACATTGAAGTTGCTGAGCCAGTGACGCAAATGGAAATCATGGCACCTCCGGGCATGGAGGAAATGACGGAACAAATAAAAACCATGTTCTCTGGTATGGGCAATGGTAAGAAAAAGGCGCGTAAGCTCAAGATCAAAGAGGCCTTGAAATTATTGACCGAAGAAGAAGCCGGTAAACTGGTCAACGAAGAAGATCTGAAGCAAGAAGCGATTCGTAATGTTGAGCAAAACGGTATCGTGTTCCTGGATGAAATCGACAAGATCGCGTCCCGTTCTGAAGCCGGTGGAGCTGAAGTTTCACGTGCTGGTGTGCAGCGTGACTTGTTGCCATTGGTTGAAGGTACGACCGTCAACACCAAATATGGCATGATTAAAACGGATCATATTTTGTTTATCGCGTCCGGTGCGTTTCATTTTGCAAAACCATCAGATCTAATTCCTGAATTGCAAGGCCGTTTCCCGATCCGTGTGGAGCTCGAATCTTTATCTGTTGCCGACTTTGAACGTATTCTGACTGGAACCGATGCATGTCTGACACGCCAATATCAGGCGTTACTGGCAACCGAAGGCGTAACAATTGACTTTACTCCAGAAGGCGTCGAGCGACTCGCTGGCATTGCGTATTCCGTCAACGAGACCACTGAAAATATCGGTGCGCGTCGTTTGTATACCGTGATGGAGAAATTGCTCGAGGAGATTTCTTTCGATGCCCATCAAAATAGCGGAAAAACGCTGATGATTGACGCCGCCTATGTAGATCAGCGCTTGCAGGCGTTGTCTGTGAATGAAGATCTGTCACGTTACGTGCTGTAAAATTGGGCTGTACGGCACGAATGATGCCGTACATATTGATAGTCACAACGACAGGAAAGACCATGTTTGAAACCGCCGCAGCAAGCGATAAGCCTGATTACGTACTTTTGGCACGTCAGGTAACGAGCATTTTAGAAGGTGAACGTAATCTGAGCGCGAATGCTGCTCAGTTCTCGGCCTTGGTATATCACAGCATCAGTGACTTAAATTGGGCAGGTTTTTATTTGTGTACACCTGCGAAAAATCCGACACCAGCGTTCCCGCACGATCTGCTGGTCGGACCATTCCAAGGCAAAGTTGCCTGTGCACGGATTCCATTTAATCGTGGTGTTTGTGGCGCCTCAGCTGCACAACAAAAAACGATTCTTGTGGAAGACGTCCATGCGTTTCCTGGCCATATCGCCTGTGATTCAGCCTCGAACTCTGAAATCGTTATCCCGGTGATGAAAGACGGCGTCTTGTTTGGGGTGTTTGATATTGACAGTCCACGCCTGAATCGCTTCACCGCAGAGGATCAACAAGGCTTGGAAAACATGCTTTCCGCCTTTGTAGATGCCACTGATTTTACTTAAGCGATTGCTTGACTGCATAAGATCGCTCATACATGGGCTTGTGCAGAGGATGCATCATCCAAATGCCAGCGCAGATGCTGGCATTTTTTCTCGTCGCCAGACTAGCGCATTGCGAGTTCGTCATCTACACTGGTGAGCATATATCCTTGAAGGAGATTGCTATGTCTGGTTGTCGTCGCCGTAAAGCACAACGCAAACACATTCAGCCTTTGCGACGGCGTGATCTTGTTACGCGTTTTCTGGTCGACATCGGCATCAACTATGAATCCGTGCTCGGACAAGCAGGCGCGATGAATTTTCTCCGACAACAGCAAGTTTCTGAAAGCGTTATTCAGCGCGTCTTCGTGACGCCGCAATACCGCCGCTACGGCTAAAGCAGGCTCTCAAGATAAACAACGGCTGACTACGTCAAAGTACTTCTTGCTTTGCATCCCGCGAGAGCAGACGCTCGATCATATCTGTTGCTGATATGCCATCAAATAGAACACCCGCAACGGCGTTCGTAATCGGCATATCGATCCCTAAGGTTGCCGCCAGTGTTCTTACTGCTTGCGCACAACGCACCCCTTCGGCGACGTGCCCCAGTTCTTGTACGATGATTTCCAGTGTTTTGCCTTGGGCTAATGCGAGACCGACTTTGCGATTGCGTGATAAGTCGCCGGTGCAAGTCAAAATCAAATCTCCTACCCCAGTGAGTCCCATAAGCGTTTCTGCTTTGCCGTCGAGAGCGACGCCAAGTCGGCTGATTTCAGCGAGACCGCGCGTCATCAGGGCAGCTCGCGCATTGAAGCCCAGTCCCAAACCATCGGCAACGCCTGTCGCAATGGCGAGAATATTTTTTACTGCACCACCTACTTCGACGCCCACTAGATCATCGCTGGAATACACGCGCATTGCATTGACATGTAATGCCTGCACGACTAATTGGCATAAGTCGTGTGAATGAGAAGCGATTGTCAGCGCGCAGGGGAGGCCTTTTGCGACTTCTTGCGCAAACGAGGGACCCAGTAATGCGCCTGTATTGACATTATCGCCAAGAATTTCTCTGGCGATCTGGTGTGGTAATAACTGCGTTTTCTCTTCAAAACCTTTACACAGCCAGATCACATTTCTCGGATGGAAGGCCTGGCACGCTAACAGCGTTGGACGTAAGCCGGAGACCGAGGTGGCAATGACTAATAAATCTGTTTCACCAGATGCATGACGTATTGCTCGCTCAAAATCGGCGCTAATGTGTAAATTCTCCGGTAGAGGATGACCGGGTAGATAGGCCGTATTTTCACGCGCGGACTGCATGTGCTGCATGGCTGCGGCATTGCGCCCCCATAACAGGACATTATTTTTTGCCGTTAAAGCAATGGCAACTGCTGTACCCCAGGCGCCGGCGCCCAATACGCTGATGTTCATGGTCCTATCCGATATTCAAATTGAACGGTATTTGGTGTCAAATAAAAAGGACAGCATGCTGTCCTTTTTATTGTTCTGTGAGCAACCAAGGGGACACGAGGAATCATAGCCCCCATACCTCATTGATCTTCACAAATCCTACTTGTCCATCACGATGTTTGACTTTTACCCAGCCGTTCGCGGCCGGTTCTGCCATTTCTAGCAAGACGCTTTTATCCGCGGTAAAGAGCAGCGCTGAGGAGTCATCGGCGTTTTCACGGATGCGGGCGTTAGCAACCCGTACCATCAAGTTACGGCGGGTAATCAAATCTTTCGACTCCACCCAGCTTAACTCACCGGACATATCTCTGACTTTGCTCCACGCACCGGAAGTAAACACGACTTCCAGCGGCATGCCGCGCGGTGCGACGTAGAGTTTGCCACCTTTTTGTGATGGGGCATCGTACATCACCACAGGAGATGCACCGACTGAGCGAAATTCGATTGCCTGCGCCGCAACACTGACCATTAAAGTCAGTAAACAGACACTGCAAGTTGTCATCAAACGAAGCATGGACTGCTTTCACAACCAAACTGGCCTACACTCATCATCAAGTCAGACCAGATTGGTATAGAGAAATTATTGGATAGTTGTCGGCGCTTCTGTATTGCCGCCTTCTGCCAATTTTGTTTGTTCAGCAGCCATTTGCAAACGCTGCGCATAGAACGCTTCAAAATTGATTTCAGACAAGTGAATTGGTGGGAAGCCTGCACGTGTGATCGCATCCGCAACGTTGGAACGCAGATATGGGTACACAATGTTAGGGCAACCGATACCCAGCAATGGGTCGAGCTGATCTGCAGGGATATTGCGTGCTTCGAAAATACCCGCTTGTTTGCCTTCAACCAGAAACGCTACTTTGTCACCGATTTTTGCCGTAACAGTCACAGTCACTGTGGATTCGAAAATGCCATCAGCCAGCTTTTCAGAGCCGACATCAACGGATACTTCGATGGCAGGCGCCTGTTGTTCCAGAAAAATAGCTGGAGAATTTGGCTGTTCAAGCGACAAATCTTTCAGATAAACGCGTTGAATTTGGAATACGGGCTGCAGATTTTCGTCAGACATGTGAGACTTTCTAAAATGCTAAAAGATTAAATAATGAGGACTTACACAAGACCGCCCCAGCAGCGATATGGCTTCTCGTCGTATTCTTGTAACGCCTTCGTTGCTATCATATCGCTTTGCCGGGACAATGTTAAACAAGCCCTGACATTGAACAGCGAGACTGACAGATAAGGCCATTTATGACCATTTCAAGATCGCGCCAGTATATTGTAGCAAGTAGACCCTAGAAACAGCAATTTACCGAACAAGTCCGAATAAAATCCGGAAAAAAATCCAATAAAAACGAAAAAAGGTGAAAAAAGGCGAAAAAAGGCGAAAAAAAACGCCAGCCCTGAGAACGCGACCACCTGTCGATGAATTGTTAAGGTGGTCAGTATCGAGTGCTGACGTTTTTTATCTCGCCTGGCTTCAAGCCTCGGGATGCAATAATACGTCGAGTTTGCCGGCACGGTCGAGTGCGGACAAGTCATCAAAACCACCGACGTGGGTGTCACCGATATAAATCTGCGGCACGGTACGACGTCCAGTTTTTGTCATCATTGCTTCGCGAACGGCTGGATCGAGGTCAACTCTGACTTTTTCGATTTCTTCCACGCCTTTGGATTTCAGCAAACGTTCTGCCATCACGCAATATGGGCAAACCGCGGTGCTGTACATCAGGACTTGAGCAGTCATGTTCTTACTCCTACTTATTTAATAATGGGCATGCCTTGGGATTTCCAGGCATCAGTACCACCTTCCAGGCTAAATACCTGGGCAAAACCGGCTTTACTCAACAATGCTGTCGCATTGCCTGAGCGCACACCTTTCGCACAAACGGTAATAACTACCGCATTTTTGGATTTTTCAATTTCTTTTAGACGATTATTTAATTCTGCCAACGGAATATTTTTTGCATTTGGCAAATGACCCTCGGCAAATTCTCCGACATCGCGTACGTCCAGTACCAGGGTTTTTCCTTGGTTCATATACTGGGTTGCCTGGAATTGCGACACTTTGGCACCACGACGTTGCAGCATCGGGAACAGCAAAGCACCACCAGAAATCAGGGCAATACCGATCAGAAAAATATTATCAAGAATGAATTTCACAGTTTTCCAGTAGTAAAAATGGTTATCAGAAGCTCGTCATTATAAAATAGATGCTGATGACGCATATTATTTAACGCATGAATGCAAAATTGTTAGTATGCACGCCCTATTTATTTAAGACTACCAACCACTACCTTACTATTCCATCATGTATAAAATTGTTTTAATGCGCCACGGCGAATCCACCTGGAATCTTGATAACCGTTTCACTGGATGGACTGATGTCGATCTGACCGCCAAGGGCGTTGCTGAAGCTGCACAAGCGGGCAAACTACTCAAAGAAGCAGGTTTTAGCTTTGATGTTGCCTATACATCCGTTCTCAAGCGCGCGATTCGTACGCTGTGGGGTACGCTCGATGCGATGGATATGATGTGGTTGCCAGTGGTCCATGACTGGCGTCTGAACGAACGCCACTACGGTGCGTTACAAGGTCTCAATAAGGCAGAAACTGCCGCTAAATATGGGGACGAGCAAGTGCTAGTGTGGCGTCGCAGCTATGATACGCCACCGAATCCGCTGGCTGAAGATGACGACCGTACCTCGTTTAATGATCCACGTTACGCTGGTCTGGACCGTGCACAGATTCCTTTGACAGAATGCCTCAAAGATACCGTCGCTCGCGTGATGCCAGCATGGGATGACAGCATCGCGCCAGCTATTCGTGCCGGTAAACGTATTCTGATTTCTGCACATGGCAATAGTTTGCGTGCGCTCATTAAAATGCTCGATGGCATCAGCGATGACGATATCGTGAACCTTAATATCCCGAATGGTCAGCCACTGGTCTATGAACTTGACGCTGATCTCAAGCCAATCAAGCATTATTATTTGGGTGATCAGGCAGCGATTGATGCAGCACTCAAAGCCGTTGCCAGCCAAGGTAAGTCTAAATAAGCCTGAATGCTAAAACCGACCCGTTTATTGATTTCTGCCACGCTGTGCCTGTCTTTTGGCGGCACAGCCTGTCTCAGCTTGGGCGCGAGTAATGCCCGGACGCAACAAAAAGCCCAAGCAGAGACCGCGCGTGCAGATTTACAACAAAAATTAAAAGCACTGAAGACCGATATCAATAAAACCGAAAGTGCCAAAGATCATGCCAGTGATGTACTCGCAGAATCTGAACAAGCTATTTCGGAAGCCGATCGTTCTTTACGTGACCTGCAGCAGGAACAGATCCAGACAGAAGAAAAGCTGCAACAACTGCTGAAACAGCAACTTGACCTCAAAGCGCAGGTTGAAAAGCAAAAGACCCAGTTATCCCGTTTTTTACGCAGTCAATACATGCGTGGTGATAGCGATCGTATCAAATTGTTGCTATCTGGTGATGATCCCAACCGTATTAATCGCGATTTGCAATACATGGGTTATGTGTCACAAACACAGGCAAAAATGATCGATAGCCTGCGCAGCACATTACAAGCGGTAGAAAAAAATACCCGCGATGCACAAGATGCGAAAGAGGATCTGGATGACATTGCGGAAGAACAAAAGCAACGTAAAGAAACATTAGAAAAAGAAAAGAAAAAGCATGCAGCGATAGTCAGCCAATTATCTGACAAACTCTATGCACAAAAAAAACAGGCAGATAATCTGCAAAAAGATGAACAAAGGCTGAGTAATCTGGTCTTACGTCTGAACCAGTTGATTGAAGAGCAGGTAAAAGCGGATAAAGAACGTGCTGAGCGCGAAGAAAAACAGCGTCAGGAACGGATCGCGGCAGCACAAAAAGAAAAAGCAAGACAGGCAGCACAAACAGCATTAGACAAAAAGGCAGGCAAAAAACCAGCACCGGCGCCGCTAGTGACGGGTAAAAATGCAAATAACGCCGGCAACACTAGCAACACGAGCATTACAAGCAACGCCAGTAACACAAGTAACCCAAATGCCATTGATGCAGACGAACCTCCCAAGAAGACCAGGGTGGAGGCGATGCCGTCAGGTGAATTTGAGCGCATGAAGGGGCAGATGCATTTGCCTGTCAAAGGTGACATTCTCGCGCGTTTTGGCAATAAACGTGGAGATGGTCCAAGCTGGAAGGGGCTGTTTATTAAAGCATCTGAAGGAACTGAGATCAAAGCCATTGCGCCGGGTAAAGTCGTCTTTGCTGACTGGTATAAAGGTTACGGTAATATGATTATTGTTGACCACGGTGACCAGTATTGGAGCTTGTACAGTAATAATCAGGCCGTATTGCGGCATGTGGGTGACACGGTCAAGATGGGCGATGTGATTGCCAGCGTGGGAAACAGCGGCGGCAATGAGCAATCAGGT
Source organism: Undibacterium sp. RuRC25W (assembly GCF_049339825.1). Taxonomy (NCBI): domain Bacteria; kingdom Pseudomonadati; phylum Pseudomonadota; class Betaproteobacteria; order Burkholderiales; family Oxalobacteraceae; genus Undibacterium; species Undibacterium sp. RuRC25W. Next base: position 10,493 of record NZ_JBMPPD010000019.1, read on the forward strand.
TTATACTTTGAAATCCGCCATCAAGGACGGGTATTTGATCCGCTTAACTGGATCGTCGTTAAATAGGCTTTAGGTGAAACATGGGCAGCAAATTTAAGAATTTCAGTTTAATCGGCCTGGGCATGGTCGCTGGCGTGGCAGCATCCATGCAATTTTCAGCAATGGCACAAAAGAGCGCTGGCAGCCCGCTTCCGGTTGAAGAGCTGCGACAGTTGGCTGATGTCTTTGGTCTGATTAAATCCGACTATGTAGAGCCTGTTGACGACAATAAGTTGTTATCAGAAGCCATCGCTGGCATGGTCAGTTCACTCGATCCGCATTCTGCCTATCTCGATAAAAAAGCCTTTAAAGAACTTAAAGAAGGTACACAGGGTAAGTTTGTTGGACTGGGGATCGAAGTGGGAATGGAAGATGGTTATGTGAAGATCATCTCCCCGATCGAAGATTCTCCTGCTTACCGCGCTGGTCTTAAACCTGGTGATTTAATTACGCGTCTGGATTCAGCACCAGTCAAGGGCTTGACCCTCGATGAAGCGGTGAAAAAAATGCGTGGTGAGCCCAACACCAAGATCACGTTGACAATCGCCCGTAAGAACGAAGATAAACCGATCGTTGTCACCATTACACGTGAGTTAATTAAACAACAAAGCGTGAAAGCAAAAATGGTTGAGCCTGGTTATGCGTGGTTGCGCATTTCTCAATTCCAGGAACCAACCGTTGAAGACATGGCGAAGAAAATCCAGATGCTGTATGCCCAAGACCCATCCATTAAAGGTCTGGTGCTGGATTTACGTAATGATCCAGGTGGCGTATTGCCAGGTGCCGTTGGCGTTGCTGCTGCATTTTTACCAAAAGATGTGCCAGTGGTCTCAACCAATGGTCAGATTCCTGACTCAAAAGCGACTTTTTACGCGAAACGCGAATTCTACACAGCGCGCACTTCTGGAGATCCTTTAGCTAAATTACCTGAGGCGATCAAAAATGTGCCAATGGTCGTGCTGGTGAATACAGGTTCGGCTTCTGCTTCAGAAATCGTGGCAGGTGCGTTGCAAGACTACAAGCGTGCAACGATTATCGGTACACAAAGTTTTGGTAAGGGTTCCGTGCAGACGATTCGTCAAATTTCTGCCGATACCGCCGTTAAATTGACAACGGCACGCTATTACACGCCAAATGGTCGTTCTATTCAGGCTAAAGGCATTGTGCCGGACTTTAATGTCGAAGAAACTGCAGAAGGCGACGGCTTTAATAGTTTGCGTACCCGTGAAGCCGATTTGCAAAAGCATCTGAGTAACGACAAAGAGGCTGAGGCAACACGTCCGAAAGTCGATGAGCTAGAAGAAGAGCAACGTCTGATTGCGTTGGCGAAGAAGAGTAAGCCATTGGAATACGGTAGCAAAGATGATTACCAGTTAGCACAAGCGCTGAATCACCTCAAAGGCTTGCCAGTCAAAGTCACTGAGCCAAAAGACGTCAAAGAGAACAAAGACGGTAAGGACAGTGAAAAATCAGATAAGCCAACGAAAGCAGACAAAGCAGATAAGCCAGATGCCGCTGATAAAGACAGTAAGTCTGATAAGAAAAAATAAGTCGTTTCAATCAGTCAAAGGCCGCCCTACAGCGGCCTTTTTACTATCTACTATTATCGAGTGTGTTTAGTTGTTGTTCGTATTTTGGTCCGTATTTTGGTCTATACAATGACATTTCGTTTTCACTATATTACTTCTTAGAGCATTTCTCAGTCAGATGAACGACAATCAACTTTTGCGTTATTCACGCCATATCCTGCTGGAACAGATCGGTATTGAAGGGCAAGAAAAAATTAATGCCGCCCGCGTGCTGATTATCGGTGCTGGTGGTCTGGGGTCGCCAGCAGCGCTCTATCTTGCCAGCGCTGGGGTCGGACAGATCACCTTGGTCGATAATGATACGGTCGACTTAACCAATTTACAGCGACAAATTTTGCATACGACAGAACGTGTCGGTATGCCGAAAGTGGAGTCAGGCAAGCTCAGTCTGCAACACATCAACCCAGAGATTCAGGTCACCGCGCTACAAGAGCGTACCGAAGGCGCAAGACTGGAAGAGCTGGTGCAAGGGGCGGACGTTGTTCTTGATTGTTGTGATAATTTCGTCACGCGCCATGCGGTCAATGCAGCCTGCGTTAAGTATGCGGTACCGCTGGTTTCTGGTGCTGCGATTGGTTTTGACGGACAAATCAGCGTCTTCGACCGGCGACATCCAGACGCGCCTTGCTATGCCTGTGTGTTTCCTCCACAGCAGCAATTTGAAGAAGTTCTCTGTTCAAGCATGGGCGTATTTGCACCGCTGGTGGGTATCATTGGCACCATGCAGGCAGCAGAAGCGCTCAAGGTCGTGATGCAAATTGGTCGTGTACTCGCAGGACGACTGCTGATGCTCGATGCCATGAATATGGAGTGGACGCGAATTGGCATTAATAAAAATCCGGCGTGTCCGGTTTGTGGTCATCATTCTCATTTAACACTGTAAGGAAGAATCGCTATGTACACACTGTATTACTGTCCCAGCACTGCCAGCATGGTGGTGCATCAGGCGTTGTTAGAGATTGGTGCCGAACATGAATTAAAGTTGGTCGATTTTGAATCTAAGCAGCAGAAGGACCCAGCATATCTGGCATTGAATCCAAAAGGTGTCGTGCCGACGTTGATTGTCGATGGGCAGCCGTACGTCGAGTCCGCTGCGCTGCTGATGTTATTGGCAGAGCGTCATCCAGAGGCAGGATTGACGCCGCCATTGGGCAGTGTGGAACATGATCGCTGGCGTCAGTGGATTGTCTATCTGAGCAATGATCTGCAATCGACGTATCGTTTCTGGTTTTATCCTCAGGATCTAGGCTCGGAGGAGCATCCTGAGCCAGTACGTCGCGCTTTACAGCATAAAATTGAACACATCTTCGCCCAGATCGATGCACATTTGAGTCAGAACGGCCCCTATCTACTGGGTGAACAATTTTCAGCTGCTGATTTATTGTTATGTATGTTGATGCGCTGGTCGCGCAATATGCCGAAGCCGGCGACCGAATGGCCTGCGTTGAACCACTTGGTAAAATTGATCACATCGCGTCCTAGCTGGAAAAAAATGCACGCTATCGAAGAACTGAGCACCTGGCCAGAAGTGAAAATGGCGTGAAGCAAGCCATTGATATGTACCGCGCCCAACAGCGGGCGCAGACGCATCCTGAGGTGAGTATTTCAGAGTTTATTGGGGTGCGTAACCTGCACTTGTCATCGGATGCTATTCAGGGATCGATGAGACTGGCGATGCCGGACCAGATCGAGCTCGAATACGTGCAGCAAATGATGATGTGGTTATTGTTTAAAAAAGACCCTCGCCACATTGCGCAGTTAGGGCTAGGCGCGGCGGCACTAACAAAATTTTGTTACCGCCAGTTTCCGACAGCCAACATCACTGCAATTGAACTCAATCCTCACGTGATCAATGCCTGTCATCAGCATTTCAAATTACCTGATAACGATGAACGTTTGCAAGTAATCGAGATGGATGCGATGGATTTTGTCACGGATCATCGTCATCACCGCAGCCTTGATGTCTTGCAGGTCGATTTGTATGACGCTGCTGCCGAAGCGCCTGCGCTTGGTAGTCCGGCGTTTTATCAGGCATGTGCAGACTGCTTGACCGACGACGGCATGCTGACGGTCAATCTGTTTGGCAACCCTGATAATTACGAAGCCAACTGCACCGCTAACCTAGAAGCGCTCGAAGCCGCCTTTGATGCCGTGGTGTGGTTGCCGATGGTCCATGATGCAAATACGGTCGCCATTGCTTTTAAACAGTCTCCATCGGTGGATTTTGATGCACTCTACGAACGTGCAACAGAAATCCGCGTGACAACTAAACTACCTGCCGCAAAGTGGGTGAATGGATTGAAGGCATGGATGCAGGGAGCAGACTAGGAGGCGGTTGGCGATGAACCGTATTTACAAATTGTTGATGATGTCGCCTAACAGATGACTTCTTACCACTTAGTTGCAAGTCGGTGACTACTTAGCTTTCGCGGGACAGCAATTGATCAACATGCTGATCATGGACATGTTTTGGCGGCAGATTGTTAGTAATCCTCGGTTCACTGAAGGCTGCCTGAATGGCGAACTCGTCAGGCAATAATTTGACGTGCCAGCGTATTAAGCGTAATTCGGCATCGTTGCATATTTTATTTTTTGTGACGGCGGCTTGTTGTTGATGGGGGTGCGCAGGGCTAGAGTCGTCGAGCTCAATAGCCGCGATCACGCTGAAGTTTTTATCGCATACGACGAAGTCATAGCTGAGATTGTGAAGACGTTTATGCCAGTGTTGAAAATGATAGTTAGGCATCACGCTGAGGATGCGTGATGCACTCACTTGTGCCAGGACGATATGCCCTGGAAGTGCCTTGATTAATCGAAAATAAAGCACTTGCTCAGCTGCGCCCATCGGACGTTTAACGTAAAACGGCCATTTTTGTTCACTAACGACCATGCGCTGAGTTTTTTTTAACAGATAACTGATCACGAGTGTTAGCACAAATGCGAGCAGTATCAACGCCAGAATTTTCAAGGTAAGTCTCGCAAAAGTTAAACTATTAACAATAGAATATATAGTGCGATATAAATACAAAAAAGGCAATTAAAATTTAATGTGGTATTGCTTTCAATCATGATAGTGATGAGAGGCAATCTATTTCTTATTGATAAGAAGAGGAATAATTGTCGTTAATTAAGACTTTCTTTTAATTATTATTTTTTGCAACTTTATTTAAAAGTATCTAAATATAGGTGAAAATTTAATAAATTTAATAAATTTACTTAATTTTTATTTCAGATTATTTCAAATAAAAAAAGGTTTAAAGAGTTCCGAGTGTTTAAATTTTTCATTAGAGAAATTTATGACGCCATCCTAATAGATTAAGTGGTCTTATTATTAAATTGATACTGTTGTTTTTATTTGTATTTTTTCTGAAGAAAAAATCAGACGGTTTGATGTGCTTGCTTCTGTGTAATGAATTCCAGATGGCGAGGAAGTTGGCGCGATGATTAGGCGCGTATAAATTTTTGCAAAATCGCTATTACATCATCCGGCTTTTCCAGTGGTGACATATGTCCGCAGTCTTCGAGGATGTGGTAGGTGGGGTCAAGTAATTCGGTGACAATATTGTCGGATTCAGCCAGAGCTCGCATCTGATCCTGGCGACTCGCCACAACCAGCGTCGGACAAAGGATGTGCTTGAAATCGGCGTAACCGTCCTCTCGGATAATGCTTAGTTGCCGCACGAAGACGTCTTTCCCTAGAGTGAGTGACATATTTTGTAAAAATGTCAGTAGTGCCATGTTGTTACTCTGGTCAGGATGCAGGGCGCGCTTGAGTGCAGTGAAGGTTTGACCTTTATACGGAAACGTCTGCAGCATTTTAATCTGTTGCTGGTTGCGGATAATTTCCTCTGGCGTGGTTGCCCGTGCTGATGTATTGAGCAGAATCAGCTTGCTGATTCGGTTTGCTGCCAGCACAGCAATGCGACGGGCGACGTAACCACCTAAAGAAAAACCAATCAGCACACATAACTCTGGCAAATGATTGATGATTCGTAATGCCATTGCATCAATATTCTCTCCTTCGTTTAAGTCTGCAAGATGCACTTGCCCTAGTTCTTGTAAGTCAGGCATGATCGTTTGCCATAGCGTTGCATCACACATAAATCCAGGGATCAGCACGATGTGCAACGGCCTCGGGGATGGAGTCATTTCCTTACTCTTTCAATCAAATCAGACATTGAAAACAGGTAAAGACGCGGATCCTAACGTCAGTCAGCGTTGAACGCGTAGTGACGTAGCAGTTGAAAATCGTCGCCAGAAGCTGCTTCATAAAACAAAGCGATGCTGTGTATGATCAGCGGTTCGCCAATATCGAAGTGTTGCCGCGCACCCCTTTCAATGGCTTCTGCTGCGTCGGTGTTATTGAGCGCGTCCGTCAACGTCATGTGAAACCGGTATTCTTCAGCAGTATAAGGGTAGCCCCAGTGTTGCAATAAGCGGAGTTGACGAGCGCTCAGTTGTTGTTGCTGGCGGCGCGCCAATTCCTCAGGTCTGAGTGGCGCGCGCAGATAGTCAAAATGGCTCACACATTGCATGGCGAGTTGATGAATAGCGCTGTTCTTGTCGCCCGGTCTGAGTGCCAGAAAGTTGCCGATCCATTCAACTTGCGGTGATGGGATCTCGATGGGCTTTTGTCGTCGACAAAAAGCCGCCAGCGATTGTTCTAATTCACCCAAGCCATGCCTCTCTGCCAAGCGAAACGGTGCTTTTAAGGTCGCATGGAAGCCATAGCGCCGCGCATCGGTTGTCAGTCGTTGTAAAACCTTGGGTATCACATTAGGTAGTCGGATTTGTTCGAGAGAACGCTGGGATGTCGGATCGCGTCCCAACCATTGGCATCCAGCCTGCCACCATTTACTTTGTTGTTTTGGTGCGAAATAAAGTGCGTAACGGCTCATATTTCTGGAAAAAAGTTACCGACGTGAAAGGTCGGAGAGGGTAAGGGGCTGCCTAATAAAACTTCTCTTGGTTCAGGCGTAGAAAATCCCAAGCTGAAAGCTATATAAATAATTGTTTTACTTCATTTAATTTAACAGCCAATACGCAGTACAAAAGAGTGAATTCATCGCGCTTTCTTAAATAAGATTTTGTTGAGACGGATAGACATTTAAAAATATTAATGAATGACATAAAGACGATAGTTATTTATTTTGCAAATATTTGTAACTTTCGATTAAGGTATTCGGAGTTTTTACACGAAGCATGGTAATCTGATGCTTGATTCAGTTTCCACAGGGCAATTTTTTCATGAGTTTTGATCAACGTACCGAATTTTCTATCCGTAATGCACGTGTAGTCACCGCTGATCAGGTCTTTACTGGTGGAATCTGCGTGCATCAGGGAGAGTTCAAGGACGTGACTTCAGCCGGCCATGGGTTGTCTGGTGACGACTGGGGTGGGGATTATCTCTTACCCGGGTTGGTCGAAGTACATACAGACAACGTCGAGAAACACCTCCTGCCACGCCCTAAGGTGTGCTGGCCTGTACCCTCGGCGATTTTGGCGCATGACGCACAGGTCGTGAGTTCGGGGATTACGACGGTATTGGATGCGATTGCTGTTGGTGACTTAGAACCGGATAGCCTACGAACGCAGACGCTCCATGCGTGCGTCAAGGGGTTTGACGATGCGAGAGAGGCTGGACTATTACGTGCAGACCATTATTTGCATTTACGGTTAGAGTTGGCAGAAGAAAAACTATTGCCTCTTTTTACGCCGTTAGCACGCCATCCGCGCTTAAAGTTGTTATCACTCATGGATCACACGCCTGGCCAGCGGCAATGGATGGACTTAGCTGCTTACCGTTCACACGTTTCCGGTAGACATAGTTGGTCTGAGCAGAAAATTGATCAGATGCTTGCGATTTTCGGCGATCGACAACAACGTTACGTGAACCAGAATCGAGAAAAAGTATTGTCATTATGTCGTGAGCAGATGCCCTATATTCCACTTGCGACCCATGACGATACCCTCCCAGAACACGTGGCTGAAGGTGTACGCGACGGCATGAGTATGTCCGAATTTCCGACCACATTGGTGGCCGCTCAGGCGGCGCATGACCATGGCCTCGCGATTGTGATGGGGGCGCCGAATTCTGTACGTGGTAAATCCCACTCTGGTAATGTCGCTGCGGCAGAGTTAGCGCAGCACGGTTTGCTTGATATTTTATCTTCGGATTACGTTCCTGCAAGTCTGTTGCATGGCGCTTTCTTATTACAGGAAAATAACTACACACTACCCCAAGCGATCGCAACGGTAAGTCGTAATCCTGCCCACCGCATTGGCATGACAGACAGGGGGGAAATTGCCGTCGGGCTGCGTGCTGATTTCCTACGGATCCGTTTGTTTCAGGGGATTCCGGTGGTGCTGGGTGTATGGAAGCAAGGTCGTCAGATTGCCTGAATAAACTGCGACTCTGTGATAGCGATACCGAGACCCGTTATCAACAAAAACAACTATCGGCGCAACGAATACTCAACCCCCTTTTAGCATCACGTCCATCGCTGTCAGCGCCTCCACGGCGCCGGCTGCCAGTCCAACGTCAAGCACGTTAGCGACTCCGGATTCGCGTAAGTTAATCCTGATGAGCCTGCCGCCATGCCGCTGCAGCACTCTCTGACTGAAATGGCGCACTGTTGGAATTGCGGTTCCAGCGCCGATTTCTATCACCAGTGGACGACGGACGGTATCTAACCAACGTTGCTGACGCTCCATTTGCCGTTGCTGGTGATGTTCCAGCCAGCTCCAATCGTCAAACATGAGAATATGGGGGCGTGCCAAGCCGCCGCAGTGGGGACAAATCGGTAATGCATTCTCTAGGTGGCAATTGATCGTATCGACCTGTGGATGAAACGCCTGCGCAGGCCAGATCGTTTCGCTACACGGCAACATACATTGCATCTGATGAATTGAACCATGGCATTCATTGATCTGTTGCGCTGAAAACCCTGCGCGTTGAAATTGACCATCGACGTTACTCGTGAAAATACTATAACCACCAGCCGTCGATGTCGCCCATTTCAACAGGATCTGAAAACCTGCATGCGGAATGGTATGTCGGTATAAATTCAGACGATGACCATAAAAGCCCCACGCCTCCGTCGGGTGCCGCCGGAATGCTGAAGGACTAGCTATTTCATGAAACGCGATTTTTTGTGCGCCAAGTGAAGGATAGGCTTTCCAAAAACCGTCCGTGCCCCGAAAATCTGGCAGGCCAGAATCTACCCCCATACCAGCACCGGCCGCAATAATCAGTCCATCGCATTGTTCTAGTAAATGAATGGCAGACTGGAGTTGTTTTTTAGAAAACATAATGTGTCTGTTTGTGTCTATTTACAACACTTTGCCATTAATATTGAGACGATACAACAGCGAGAGGATGCGGAGTTCTCTCACCGATCGAAAATCAGCGTATTACCGAGGACAGGCGCTGATCTACACCATTTTTGTTGCTATAAAAAAACAGCTAATTTTGCAACGAATTCAATCAAGTTGGTGTGGGTCGCTGAGGATTACAGGTTGAAAACATTTTGTTCCTCGGTTACGGTCTGTCTCGTGTAAAAATGGTGAGAATAATACGATGCCCGCTAGCGGTATTGATTATTTCTTTCCTGCGGGTTGTCGTTTTTCGTTGCTTTGCTTTGCCTAGACTACTCACGGTAGTCCGATAGATACTCATTGTTTTGAAATTTTTGCTCGAAAGTTCAGGAGAAGAGATGCGCATTCAATCTAAAGTTATTGCGATAGTCACTAGTACTTTATTTTGCATGATGACTGCAAGCCACTGTTTGGCACAGGATGCACCAATCCGAATTGGCATTATTGGCCCATTTAGTTCGAAGTCTTCTTCGGATATGGGCGAAAGTATTCGTGGTGGCGCGCGCGTGTTTGAGAACGATCTGAACCAGATTGGTGGGGTATTAGGACGAAAGATAGAGCTGGTGGAGCGTGATGACCAGGCAAAACCTGAAGTAGGTGTTGCCATGGCAAAAGAATTGATCGAAAAAGAAAAGGTCGTTGCCGTTATCGGTTTCGCTAATACCGGTGTGGTGCTGCAGGCAGCCAATGTCTTTCAGAATGCCAAAATCCCTCTGATCGTTACTGCAGCGACAGGCGCTAAAATAACGAAGCAGTTTATGCCGCCAGCCGTGCCGAACAGTTATGTCTTCCGCGTTGCTGCCAGTGATAATCTGCAGCCAGTTTCTATGCTCAATGAAGTTATCGATAAACGCAAAATCACGCAGATTGCGATTTTGCATGATGACACGCCCTATGGTGAATTTGGCAGTGAAAGTCTGATCGCAGAAATGAAACGCCGTAGTCTGACACCGGTCGCGGTAGAGAGCTTTAAAATTGGTGATCTGGATATGACACGCCAGATAGCACACGCCAAACAGATGGGCGCACAAATTATTGTGTCGTATTGCCTCGCACATGAGGGCGCTGCCCTTGCCAATAGTATGGGCAAAATCAGAGCGGGTATTCCCTTGGTTGGCTCATGGACCTTATCGCATTATGGCTTTCTAGACCAAGCTGGAACAAACGCTGAAGGTGTGCGGATGCCCGTGACGTTTATCGAGAATGAATCGACTCGCAGTGATAGTTTTGTGCTGTCTTATCTACGCCTCAATAACGTTAAACGTATCCCTTCTGCTGTCGCTGCCGCACAAACGTATGACGCGTTGCGCATACTTAGCCTAGCCATCATGCAGGCCAATAGCACAACATCGGAGCAGATCAAAAATGCTCTAGAAGATATGAAATATGAAGCGACTTCCACGGTCGTGACACGGTACAAAAAACCGTTTTCCAAAACAGATCATGAAGCCATTACCCAGAATATGTTATTCATGGGAGAAGTTCGGCACGGTAGGGTCACTTACGCCTACAAAGAAGACGCCAGCAGTGGATTGATTGTCAGAACCAAATAAGTGGCAGTTGAAGTTGCTTATTTTTCATTATGTTTGACGACGGTTACTGTGCAAGCAGCTTCTGCTACGACTTGCGCTGAGACGCTACCGAGATAGCGTCTCAAGGCAGAGGTGCCCCGAGAACCAATAATGATGTGATCGACATCGTTGTTGTGCGCATAATCAATAATCGCCATCGCTGGGTCCGGCGACTCTAGCACATGGAAGGTGATTTTATCCGTACTCAGATTGAGCGGGCGCGCCCAGTGCTTGAGTTCGACTAATTGCTTAACGTGAATATTCTCACCCTGCTGAATCAGACTCTCATCCATTCCCAGACGGCTAGTTTTGCGGATAGTCAGACAAGCGAGACGGGCGCCGGGTTCTGTCTGTAACATACGGCGGGTGATTTGTCGCAAGCTTTCAGCCAGCGCGACAGAACTGTGCGTCAGATCCAGTGCGACAACAATAATCGGTGCTTTTGAGAGCTGCTCAGAAACACTATGCTGCAATAGTAGATCTGCCCCCACGGCTTTAAAGCGGCGTTTGACGACCGCCAGATACCCATCCTGATGATCTTTGCTGGCGCGGTTAGTGAGTGTGAGCTGATTTGGATGCTGCAATAAAAATGCTAATTGTGCGGCCGTATCAAACCGCGCTTTCGGATCGACTTCAAGACAACGCAGAATAATTTCCTGCAGCCATTCAGGGACGTCTGGCCGATGATTGCGTGGTGGAATCGGATCGCGGTAAAGGCGTTTCTTTAATCCTGACACCGAGGTGGGATGACCAAACGGTCGTTCGCCTGTGACAAGGTGGTACAGCAGTACGCCCAACGAGAACAAATCACTGCGTGGCTCGTTGCGCACGCCCATGACTTGTTCAGGTGAGATATACGGCCCCGTGCCCATCGGCAGGCGGAACTCTTCGTCTAACAGATCAGGTAGCCGGTCATGCCGAGATAAGCCAAAATCAATTAATACCGCTAAACCATTGCGGAACATGATATTGCTAGGTTTGATATCGAGATGAATGACATGCTGGCGGTGCAGATCTTGCAAGGCATTGGCAATTTTGATGCCGACGCTGACGACTTCATCTAAAGGTAGCGGCGCTTGCTCAAATCGGCTCCGCAGGGACTCGCCAGCAATCTGCTCCATAACAATATAGGGCTGCGCATCAAAATCACCTGCCCCAAAATAGCGCGGAACATGCTCACCTTTGAGTTTAGGCATGATCATTTGTTCGACTTCGAAAGCCACAATAGCGGTTGGATCATCGCTACTAAAAAGCAGTGGCACCTTCATGATCAGTGGTGGTACGCCTTGTTCCAATCCTGGCTTATTGACATGACGTTGGCGTAAATCGGTGACCCGCCATAGCGCCGCCATGCCGCCCGTATGTAATTTTTCCTCCAGACGGTAGCCATCAAATTCCATCCCAATTTGTAGGCTACGCGTACTCATGTCATTCTCCAGTTAAGAGACGATTCGCTAATGCCGCTGGGAGACCCGCAGCGAGAATTTTTTTTGCCGCACTCTCATGGTCGTAAGGAACCCGGAAATATGTCAGTTCTTGGGTTTCTGTATCGAAAGTTGCATAGCAGGCAGCGGGGTTGCCGTCGCGTGGTTGGCCAAGTGAGCCAGGAATCACCAGCCAGCGGCGCTGTTTGCTCAGAGGAATACTATTTTCGGGGGTCGGTAAAAATTCACCGGTCTTTCCGGTCAGGGTCATGTGGTACAAGGTTGGCATATGCACATGGCCGCAGAACGTAATGGCGGCTTTGCACGCGTGCATGCTACGCATGGCTTCCATCACACCGTCGATATATTCCCATTTATCTGGCGCCCAAGCGTTGGCGTGCACTAGCAACATATCCTGCAACTCGATGCGATAAGGCAGAGCGGCGACAAAAGCGATTTGTTCTGGACTTAGTTGGGCACGTGTCCATTCGACGACCTGCTTGGCCACTGGATTCATACCACTTCGGTTCTCCTGCAAAATGGCAACATCATGATTGCCCATCAAGGCCCAGTTACCTTTGGCGACATAGTCCATCACTGTTTGCAATACCCAACCCGGATCAGCACCGTAACCGACGATGTCCCCCAGAAAAGCATAGTGCGTTACTTTTTGTTCTTCGGCATGGGCCAAACATGTGGAAAGCGCTTCGCGGTTCGCATGAAGGTCGGTCATCAAAGCTATCAGCATAATATCGTTACAGTCACATCATTAAAATCAAGTGAGGCAAGCCGAGGAGGTACGACAGACCGTGCCTGGCATGGCCCATATACAGCGCATCAGCGCCTATATACTAGAAATGCAATGCACAGACCTCGCGCACCACCCCCTTGGTGGATGGTAAGAGCTTATTCTAACGCTATCCTTACAAGTTGATCTCGTCGGAGGAAATCGGCTTGTAATGCCTTAGCCGCGACTTTTGTATTGCTGATAACCACGGGCGCGTAATTCACAAGCGGGGCAGGTGCCGCAACCATGTCCCCAATCATTCAATGCACCCCGCTCACCGAGATAGCAAGTATGGGTGTCGGTGCGAATCAGATCGACCATCGCAGTGCCGCCAAGTTGCTCTGCTAATTCCCAGGTTTGCGCTTTATCGATCCACATGAGGGGTGTTTCTAGCTTCAGGCGTGTTGCCATGCCCAAATTGAGCGTGACTTGTAACGCTTTCATGGTGTCATCGCGGCAATCAGGATAGCCAGAAAAATCTGTCTCGCACATGCCCCCCACTAACACATTAAGTCCGCGACGATAGGCGAGCGTGGCAGCGACCATCATGAACATCAGGTTGCGTCCAGGTACAAACGTATTCGGCAGGCCATTTTCTTGCATCTCAATGGCAATGTCTTGTGTCATCGCGGTTTTTGATAATTGTGAAATGAGTGACAAATCGATCATATGATCTTCGCCTAGCCGCGCTTCCCATTCTGGTGAAAACGCGCGCATATTTTTTAGCAGATCTGGTCTGACAGTGAGTTCAATTGCGTGACGTTGGCCATAGTCAAAACCAATTGTTTCAACATGGGAATAGTTGGATAACGCCCATGCCAGACAGGTCGTTGAGTCTTGTCCGCCACTAAACAGAACAAGGGCACGGTCATTATTTAAAGTTGGTGTCATATATAACGCAAAGTAAATGTGGAGCCAAAATTGTAAAATACGGAAACTCTTTTTACATCTGGCTACAGTGATGGTAAGGTTCGCCTGATACGAATGTTAACGCAACCCCATGAATTTTTCTAAAAAATTTCTTTCCACTTCTTTTATTTCAGTGATTGATCAAGGCATGCTGAGCGCATTGAACTTGCTCATCGGCATGCTGCTTTGGCGTTTAATCGAAAAAAGTGAATACGGGCTGTACAGTCTTTTGTATGCCGTTGGACTGTTGGTTGGATTGGTCATTGATTCGTGGATCGCGGGTCCGCTCTCAACGGTCGCCAATGTCGTCCACGAAAGTGCGCAAAAAATTCTGTTGCGGCGATATTGGTATCGGCAAGTCTTTTGTACGTTGTGGATGGGTGCCGGTACTTTTCTGGCAGTGGAGTTTATTCCGGTCTTTAGCTCCCATATCAACATTACTGGATTTACTGGGGTGGTTTTTGCTTGTTATGTTATCGGCAATGGGTTACGCGAGTATGGCCGGACAGTCGGTTTTATCCAGTCCGATCTACGTACCGTCTTCCGGCAGGACATCGTCTATGTATTGGCCGTTATCGCTGGGTTGGGGATTTTAATTACCGATCAGCACGTCGATGTGATTTTTGTCTTTGCAATACTGGCTGGCGCCTCATTTTTGTCCGCTTTATTTAGTATTGAACGATTGCGTGAGCGTACGGCGACGACAGAAGCAGAGATTGATAACGAAGATATGGCACTGATCGCGCAGCATCAGTCCACCATTGCCGGACACGGCCGCTGGGCAGTTGTGGGAGTGATTGTAGGATGGCTGACAAACTACAGTTATTTGTATCTGGCCGAGCTGTGGATGAATAGTGAAGCTGTCGCTGATCTCAATGCATCCCGCACCTTGTTGATGCCGATTCCGTTGATTGTCGCGGCATGGTCAAGAGTTGCCAAACCCGAGGCGGGGCGCCTGATTGCCTCTCAGCAATGGGATCGTCTCAAAAAATTCACCTTTCTCTCTATTGCGGGCATCGAATTCATTGTTATCGCCTATGTCGGGCTTTTGTTGGTGACTTTTCCTTATATCGAGATTCATTGGATCGGCAGTCAGACCAAGTACCATGGTCTGAACCCCCTTATGATGATGTGGGGCGCTTATTTTGCCGTGAATGCAGTCCGTTGGATTGGTACGACATGGCTGATGAGCGGCGGCGCGTTTCGATCCATGTTTTATCTGGGATCAGTCACTTTTTTGCTGGTGATCGGAATCACGTCTTACACGATTCCGCATTGGGGCACATCCGGCGCCATTTTTGCCCTTATTTTTGTTGAGCTATTTGAAACGATTGTGGTCTGGAAATTTATTTTTCCACGGTTGCAGAACCCACTTCAAACCGTTCAGAAAAGTGTGTAGTAATGAGCTTAATCACGTGTTGTTGCGCCCATCGTGGGGTGAACGTGTGATCGGAGCCCTTAAAGATCTCTAAGCAGATTCTTGGGCTCTTACCCAAAAGTACACCATGTCTGCCAAAATTTTCAGTCATCAGATCAACGCTGCTATCACCGGCATCCATTATCATTAAAATCTCGGTACCTCTGGCTTCCATCTGCCTGAACTGTCGTGCTATTTTCCCGAGAAAATGATGACTTTCTACAAATTTTGTCACGAATGCCTGCGACATTATATGTAGTCGTTTTTGTACCCGTTTCGACAGCTTGACAAAAATCTTTCTAAACTCAATCTGTCCGCGCAAGAGCCGTTTCCATGTGTGGAGACTGCGGATCGCTTTGACATAAAAATGCGTTGATTTAATCGATTGTTTTTTACGTATATCGAGACTATCACCTTCGTTCCAGTGATAGACCAATTGATTCATTAAAATTAAGCCTTTGATGTCGGGTTCAGCCAGTGCCGTCAGATAGCAGAAATAGGCGCCGGAACATAAGCCACCTGCAATGAAATTCTCTGTATCGTAGTGATTCCTTAAAAACTGCATCGCCGATTGCATGTCAGGTAGGCCACTCGTTCCATACACATCGTTTTCTTTGCCGTCTGCATTGGCTTTGCTGTAGCCGATGCCCGACTTATCGAATCTGAGCACAATGAATCCGGATGCTGCCATCGAGCGTGCCAGATTGACGTACAACTGATGCGTTCCTACGCGGTGGTTTGCGCCGATATTGGTCAGCAAAACTGCCGTGCGTTGGGCAGGATTGTGTTGTTCTGGACGACTGACAACGCCAACGAGCCCCTCAAATGTCACCAATTCTTCGATCACAGTGTGTTCGTTGAACTGCATACGGGTGCTGGTTCTGACGGTGTTTGCAATGCTGGGCTGTGTAGGATGAATGTCGAACTGCGAGGTGAGCCAAGCGACGACATCGAGCAATAACTCATTGGGTACTTTTGTTGCATAGGCGTCAGCAGGCATCATGGTGGCGTAGCCAGGGCTGGTGCTCAGGTGCACGTGTGCATTGGTTTGTCCCCAGTGGGCAACAAGTTTTTCTTCTTGTCCGATCACGTCGTCGCGGGCGATGATTAACACGGGAATTTCCGGTACCGGCATCTTTAACATGTCTAATTTTGCGATACTGCTGCGTGTTACTGCGCTAAATTCGTAGCCAGTTAATTCATCCTCTGTGACTTGCGATGTCAGTTCTTGATTGAGCGCTGGTGTATCCGCTTGCAGCGCGCTCATGTTCCGCAGTAGTTGCAATTCTCGGCAATACGCCCGTCCTGATACCGCTGGCGCAAACATGATTAAGGCCGCGGCCTCAACTTCATTGACAACACTGGCTGCGAGCAATGCACCTAAGCGTAAACCAAACAAACTAATGTGTTGTACTCCAGCGATATCTCGTAGTTGACGAGAGGCAGCCAAGATATTGGCTTGCCAGAGTGCCACCCGGTCGCCCTCGGCATTGGCTGAATCACCACTATTGTTGTAATCAAAAAAAAGTACATCAAAGCCCGCCCTTGCGAGCGCTATGGCCAGATGCTTATAGGACAGATAAGACACCATGTATTCATGTCCAAACGGCGGACAAAGAACGACGCCGCACTGCCTGCTACCACCAAGATCGCACTGGCGTGCCGGGTGGTACCAGCCAAGTAGCGGTGCCAGCTCATCCCCAAACCATAAAGCCTGAGGGGTCAATAAGATATCTTTACTAGGATGAAATTGAGCGACCACGTTAACCTGTCGATTATTCTAATAGTGAGGGATTAATATTCAACGGGCACTTAATACTGCTTTGCATATTCAATGCCATGACACTGACCTTCGGTACGGTGTCGGTCGTAACGGCATGGAGACGCACGTGCTTTAGTACTCCGGGACTGAGATGGAAGTAATTGTCGTCCGGTGAAAAACCCGGGGCTGAAATACAGATCGCCTGTGCCAGACGTACAGTCTGCAGAGACAAGATCAGTTCACCCTTCTCATCCTGTATTATCGTTCCACTGATGCCCAGATCACGTTCAACGGGCAGGTCGTGACCGCTTGTGAAATGGTAATCACTGTCAAGCGGTGTATCGACGCCCCGTTGATAAAGATGTACTGCGGCTTGATGATGGCCTGCTGGTCCAAAGCGGTATGCATAGCTGGTGTCGAGAAAGTAAGGCAACACTGCATCGGCACGTATCATGTGGCTGCTATGGGCAGAAACCGTGACTTCTTGACGGGCGCGGGCAATACAAACTTCTCCATGCTTGTAGAGACGCAACTCAATTTCACCACTGAAGTCGTGAGCAGTATCGTTGATGATATGTAGTGCTAAGCCGTTTAATCCTTCGTCCGTAAAGAACACCGACAGCGGTGCCATCGCCCGTTTTAAAAAATAATAAGCCGCCTTGGGTTGACCAAGTGCATCGATCACACCCCATCCTGCGCCTGCCCACAAATCGCGCCAGAACCAAATTAATGCGCCGTGACAGCTTGATCCATGTCGGCGCCATTCATGGATTGTGTGCGCCATCACTTCACCGGTTGTTGTCCGTGCGAGCGCCTGATAGCGTTCGCGTTCGGCATAACGTAAGCGCATCGGGTCAACACGATATAGGCTTGCCATATAGTGATCACGGATATCTTCAAAATCCCAGCCGGTGCCGTGGTCACGCGGCACACGACGTTTCCAGTCAGGATGCGGACCAGGTACAACGCCATTGGCTAATAGACCGTCAATCAAATTTTCTTCGGGCATATTGGAGAAGCCCAGGCATTCCGAGGTAAACCGGACACCACTGCGACGGGCATCGTCTAAAGGACGTAAATACGCCCCAACCCCAAAATAATGGGCGACGCCTGCATCAACCTGGAACGGCATCACGCCACCGGAGGGGCTCGAGGGCCAGTAAAGTGCATCGGATCGCAGTTCATGACAAAGCTGCGGCAGCGTTTCTGCAAAAAAGGTATTGCACCAGCGCTCTTGCGGTTGTCCTAACATCGCCGCCTGTTGCTCGATTTCACTGTTACCACACAGGACAGCGATACACGGCGACATCTGTGTTCGCTGTAAAAACTGTTCTGCTTCGTTTTGTATATTGAGTGCAAACTGCAGATCACTGACCGGATAATCCATATTAGCAAACATAAAATCTTGCCACACCAGAATACCGAGTTGATCACATAAACGATAAAACGCCGCGTTTTCGTAGACCATCGTTCCGACGACACGTAGCATATTCATCCCCGCATCGCGTGCTAATGTGAGCATTGCTTTTTGTGTCGCTTCGTCTGCATTCAACGATAAGAAGTCGGCAGGTGTCCAGCATGCACCGCGACAAAAGACCGATACGCCGTTGACATGCAAATGGAAGTCATCGTTGGACTGCACCACATGAATCTGCCGGAAACCGAGTTCCCCTAAAGAAAAAAACTGTGATGGCTGCTCACTCGGATGATGACTGATCACTTCGACAAAGGTCGTGTATAAATGGGGTTTGCCATGGGTGTGCGGCCACCACCACTGGGCATCCGTCAAGACCAGTTCGCCGCTGGCCACCAGCTTGCCCTCGGTATTTTTTTCTATCCATAGTTCCTGCGTTCGATCACCGACATGCAGCCTGATTTGCTGGATGTGGGGATGAGCATCAAAGACGAAGGTCGCCTTTACAATGCCATCTGTACCCATCAATTTACTTTGTAAATGATGGTGATGCAGGCGGAGCTTGCGCCGTTGTTCAATCGTGATGTCACGGTAAGGACCGACCGCAGGTACTGGTGGCGACCAGCCTGGCATACGACCAATCAGACTGGTTCGTAGCCAGCGTAATTGCTGCTGTTCGACTAATTTTGTTTTCCAGCGTGGTCGTGGGCGACGTTCTGCTAGTAAGGTATTGAGCGCAACGAAGCGCAAACTGAGCACACCCTTGCCACGTAACTGGTGCCTCTGTACGTCCAGACTGTGCCGCACAAACATATTGTCGTAGCGTACCAACAAGGTGTCGTTCCAGAACACATCGACGATACCAGCTAGGCCGTCGAAATGGATGAAGGCGCAATCCTCGCTGATGTCTGTCTCACAACTGAACCAGATATCGCGTGCGTCAAACTGGCATTCATCGTAGTGAAATTGCCCGACGTCGCGTAGCGCAGATGCGGCCGTGCAAGGCACCTGTGCTGGCCATTCTGGTGTCTGCTGTTGTTTTAGCTCAGATGGAACCGAACATGATGATGGCGACGTGATGTACATGCGCCAGTCGGCAATGAGTATGTGCGTTTCGTGACTGTCAGGAGTACGACTCAACATAGGTCAGGTCACCTTATGCAGGCAACGATCAAGTGCGACCATCCCCTGATCCCAATGGTTTGCCAACTGCGTCGTTAATGGTGCCAGATCGACGGTTCTTTTTCCCATTACTGCACGTGCTGTTTTCAGCAATAAGGTTTTGGTGGTTTCTGAA
The DNA here is from genome assembly GCF_049339825.1 of Undibacterium sp. RuRC25W. Classification (NCBI taxonomy): domain Bacteria; kingdom Pseudomonadati; phylum Pseudomonadota; class Betaproteobacteria; order Burkholderiales; family Oxalobacteraceae; genus Undibacterium; species Undibacterium sp. RuRC25W. The sequence goes on from NZ_JBMPPD010000019.1 coordinate 30,079, forward strand.
ATGAGATCAAATTCTTGTGCTGCACTACTGAAGTCGCCCTGACCTTGTTGTTCCAGCCAGCGCAGGTATTGTGCACCCAGACTAAACCCAGCACCAAGCTGGCGCAAGGTGGCAAACGCATATGCATGATAAGCAGCCAGACCTTCCTCTTTCAGCGCTTCAACGTCGCGTAAAAATACCGGTTCAAAGGCACGTATCGGATTGTTCTCAGGGTGACGCGCCAGGTGTTTATGCAACAGTCCCAGTGAGATGGTAGCTAACGCGGTTTCGTCTCGATGTTGCACGCGGTCAAGCCGGACAAATTCAGCAAACAAGGGCATGAAAGTCGGGTCATACGGTTTGCCAACCCGGAAGGTTTCAATAAAATCTTCGCCCTGCAACGAGTGGTAACTGCTGTTATGAAAATACCCCATGCGTTGTGCGTCCAGATCGATTTCCTGGATCGCAATTGTCGTTTTGACATGGTTGGTGCGGTAATCTGTGCCGGATGTATCAGGCAAGTAGAACGCGTCACTTTCGGTCAGTACCAGACGGCCACGCTTTAATTGTTCGCAGGCATTCGGCAATAATCCGCGCCAAACATTTAGTTCTTGCACATCGATGCCATACAACGCAAACAGATCTTCATGCGGTGGCTTGTAAAACGTCCACTGATCGCCATCAAAGTCATTGGCGAATACCATCGCTAGGCAAGCCAATGGGTTGAGTCCTTGCGCATGCAAGACTTCCACCCAGACGTCGATATAGCAATTGGTCTCAGCCCACGCCCGCTCCGCGCCGTGGAGCGCGTGAGGTTGATAGGCCGTGTAATCAATTTTTGGTAAAGCGCACAGAGTCATAAACCAAGAATGTCACGGGTTGTGGTTGGCCACGTGGCAATATCCATGCCGTGGGTTTTAAATAAGGCCATTACGATACGTTCCAGACCAAAACCGAGACATGCCGTGTGTGCCACGTCACCTTCGGCCGTTTTAATGTCGAACAGCTTACCAAAATGGTCCTGATGATAATTAAAGGAACAAACGGCAGTAGGCTTTTCTTGTGAGATCACTGGCACCACGACTTCGAATTTCAGTTGTTGTTCGCGCTGATTCGCCGCTAACATACGTCCGCCACGACCAAAGAAGGGGTCGGATGCGACTTCAGAATGCGCTGGCAGTTCCAGTGAGCGCAGAATGTTGATACCACGTTGTAGCCATGTATCACGCCAAGCGACGACCATATCAGGCGTACCGACACGGACGAATTCACGGACGCGGAAAGACTGCATGCGTGTAGGTTCTGGTGATGGTTCGTTGCGGAACACCCAGTTTTGCATGTCGACTAGCTTGCCTTCGGCTGGCAAGGTGCCATTGAAACTTGGATAGACCGGATAGCACGCGGCCGGTGTCAGGCATACGCCTGTCATCGTTTGTAGATGCGTCCATGGACGACCTTCGTGTACATTGTCGATCAGTTCTTTATGCTGCGCTTCGTTGCCGGTAAAACTAAAAATAGTCCCCGCTAATTGCGGGAAAGAATCGAGATACTCACTGCGCTCTAACACCTTACGATCAAGGCAAGGTGGGAATGACATCTTGGTGGCGTTATCCTCAGCTGCGACGCGTGATACATAGTCATCAAACTGACGTAGTACTTTTTCAAATACCGGACCACGACCAAAAATACCCTGCACGCCGACTGGAATTATATGACCAGCTTCGACCAGATCATTGGTCAGAATTTCAGGAGAAAAATCGATAGACATGGGCTTCCTTGTTGTTATGTTTAGTCGTCTTTGAGAACAAGTAATAGATTGGCGTTGGTCGCCAGAATACGGTCATTACCTACCATCAGCATGGAAGACAACGCGTCACGCAAATGTCTGCTCATGCTAAATTTAGTATCGTTTTTGTAGGCCAGGATGCCGCAGATCGATAAGGCTTTGATAACGATCTGTGGTAAGGCTTGTGTTGCATCTACTTTCAAGTTGTTCATTTTGAGTGAGTAAGCGATCGATGACAAGACGCCATTGGCGGCATTATCTTCAGCAGACAGTTGTTCGTACTCAGTCAGACATGCTTGTACTGACGTCCGTAAGCTTTGCAACATACTGACTAACTCGGCGAGGCGTAGTGCCGTCGGTGGTACCGTGCCAGGATGAGCGCGTGCTTGACCACGCACAAAAGCGCGTGCTTTATTGACCGCTGCTGATGCACAACCCGTCCAGCAGCCACCCCATAAAAGATGCGATACGGGTACCACGGTTTGTGCTGACATAGCACCAAATGGCACTTCCATAATCTGCGCGACGTCGCCGCTGGCAGTCATGAGGAACGGTGGACTGCACGTACCACGCATGCCCATCGTGTTCCATTGACCTTTTTGTTCCAGCGTGTAATCTGCCTTGCGTACCAGAATCAATGATTGGTCGCTATTTGCCGCATCCGGATGACGGCGTGCTGTCACTAACAAATCATCTGCCTGTGCACCATAAGAAATTGTGGTCGCATCTTTCATTAATGAAAAAAGTGAACCGTTGATGTCGACTGCACACTGACTACGTCGCATTTCACCACCCACACCAACCTCAGATGTGACGGAGGCAATCAGATACTGATGTTCAACCAGATCCTTCAGATATTGACGGTACCAAGGGTGGTCTAAGGCGTGTTCGACGATGGTAATGACCTGAATCTGGTGCATGGCATAGACCATGGCTGTGGATGCGCACTGGCGTGCCAGTACATCACAGATGTCGACTAACTCACTCAGGCTGGCTCCGGCGCCACCAAGTTCAGCCGGGACATACGCACTTAATAATTTTGCTTGTTTCAGGGCGTTGACTGCCTCGATCGGAAAACGTGATTCTTGGTCAACCGCATCGGCATGCGGCGCCGCAAAGTCGCGTGCGACTGAGCGCGCAGAAGTAAGTAGAGTAGAGGCGGTTGAACTGGCGGTTTCGGTTTTCATGTTAGGAAGTCAATTCTTCGATGGCAGCGTTGATGGCGTTAATACTTTCAAACACGCTGCGTTTAAGCATCCGGTCAGGAAATTCGAGATCAAAAGTATCTTCCAGTGCCAGCATGACGTTGACACTGGCGTGCGAGGTCATACCCGCTTCGTATAAATCGGCATCATCTGCGATCGTATCGATATCAGCGGAAAATTTACCGTGTTCTTTTAATACCTGACGGATTTGTTCTTTGCTCATAAAAGTCTCTCGATTACTTAATTAAAATGGAATGAGTTTTGCAAAAATCATGGATCATCGTTGATCAACATGGATGATAGTTACTTCATTGCTTGATGAACGTGTGTTCCTGTGTGTCTTATCCATGACCCTTACATTGACGTTGGCGATCACAGTTGCTATCGCATATTCATGTTCGTGACTGAGACTCAGGATGCATTCTCCTAGCCTTGCCGTACGGGCTAAGGCCTGCGCTTCGCGATGCAATCGTAAGCCCGGGAGGCCATTTGCGTTACGGGTTACTTCAATCGAATTCCAGGGAAGTGCGGTATCTTTATTTAAACCTAATATTTTCATCGTGGCTTCTTTTGCCGCCACTCTGGCTGCCAGCTTTTGATAATTCAGTTGCTGTCCTTGGCGACAATCCTGTAATTCTTGCAGAGAAAACATGCGTTGTAGATAACGATCGCCAAATTGCACCACTGATTGTTCAATTTCGGGTATCCAAACTAAGTCAGTGCCCAAGCGCGTTATTTTTTCTTGGTAAGTTGCCTTGAGGTAACGATGACGCACTCGAAAATGAGGAAACGCTTGGACGTAAGCCATGTTTAATAAAATTTAGCGACACTTAAGCGTACTAGAATAGCCTATAGCCAACTTTTTTAAGTAAAAAATGGTAAATTTTTCTGCTATTTTGCCAATATTTTTCGAAAGTAATGTACGGAAACGAAAAATTTTGCCTCGAAGAAATTTTATTTTGCAACTTTGATGAAAATCATAGCGCGTTCTCCGCACAGCTTATTGATCTGCTCCAATGTTGCACAAAAAAATTGTGACTTGGAAGGGCGTGCCATGTCAAAGAAGTATTCGCACTCAATGAGAAAGTTGGGCGGTGTTGAGCCCCGTATCAAGGACATGGAAAAGGGATCAGGCCTGCGCATCAAATCAATATTGCGCATGCCTTTATTTGAGTAACACAGTCAGAAAGGATGACTGTGTATTTACAGCTTTTTCACACTGTCGAGCATTTGATCAATAAATTCGCCGTTAGCGTCGCTGAACTTTAATCTGACCGGGTACCATTCAAGATCCGGCGCGAGCCAGATATCAAGTGCTTGGCCTTTCGAGTCTGGTGGGGGGGCTTTGCTGATATGAACGGCATTTTGTTCGCCCATTGCTGTGGTGATTTTTTCGTTAGCGATGACTTTGAAACTCCATGGCTCCGCATCACGGCGACCCGCGACAAACATCTTCCACTCGGAACCTGGCCTAAATTTATCGCCGGCAGCACGCGCTTGTGCAACGAGTTGCCAGGTGGCGCTGGTGCGATCTTGTTCGCCACCTTTGATGACGTAAGACTCCTGCGATTCGGTAAAACGGATGGTTTTGCTGTCACGATCAAATGTCGTCGTGGTCGCTTGCTTACCGAGGCGTTTTTCGATCGATTTTTCAGGCGCGAGACCAAATTCATCGATACCACCAATGCTGCTGGCATCGAGAATTTTGCCAAATAAATTGGCATGTGTTTCGGTCAGAATCTGATAGGTGTGGTTCGCTGGCAACCATTTGACGTTCGCTGATCCGCCTAGCGAAATACCGCTTTGTTTAGCTTTAATGCTGTATTGCAATTCAGCTGCAGGAGGAAGCTGAAAGGCGACTTTATTGATGTTGTCAGCACTCAATGCAGATGTTGTCTTTAGCGCGCCAAGCAAAAAGAGCGTGCTACAAAGCGTGATTGAAGGGAGGGAGCGAAAGCGCATGTTAGTGTTCCAGAGAGGGAGTGAACTGAATCTGTGTCACTGTTTGAGTGGTGACTGCGCCATTTGGTTCCGTATTGCGGATTTGCAATGGATACCAATGATACGCGGGTGCAAACCAGAGTTCTAATGTCGAATTGTAAAAGCCCGGACGAGGAGGTCGTGTTACGTGCCAGGTCTGCACTTTTCCTAATGGCGTGGTGATTTCTTCCTGTCCCTGAACCACAAATTGAAATTTTTCTGCCTCGCGATTTTCTGCAACTTGTATTGTCATCTTTTTGCCTGAGACAAATTGTTCGGGAGCAGCGACGCCGATACCTGCGAGTTGCATAAAGATACTTGCTTTGTCTTGCGTGCCGGCACTCATTTCTACCTGATTTGCGTTTGCCGAAAAACTGATCATCTTCGTATCATAATGAAAATGTGTCGCTGTCTCGCTGCGGCCGCGACGGCTTTCAGTCATGCGTAGCGGTGCAATGCCATGTTGTCCTAGGTTGCCTTCACTTTGCAATTGATACAGGCGCAATGTCGTGAGTAATAGATCAAGTGACGCGTCAATATGCATTTCATAGCTGCTGTCTTTTATCGTCCATTGGATTCTACCCATGCCGTAGACAGGATTTAGATTTTTCGCAACGTAGACCAGTTTCATCTCCATTGTGCCAGAGGGTGGTGGCACAATGTGCAGATTGGATAGGTCGATGACCTCTTCTTGTTTTGTCTGATTTTCAGCTACTTGTGTGGTCTTAACAGCAGATGTCGTCGATGTTACAACAAATTCTTCGGATACCTTTGTTGATATCGCTGCGGGCTGTGAGGTATCAGAGGGGGATACAAGTGTTGCTGTAGAAACTGCGCTGTCACTTGGGGCATGCTGTTGTTCCACAATCTGTTCATTTTTCGGAGCGTGCGCTTTGGCATGCTTAACGGTGTCAGCGGGTTCGTTGGTCGTTAGGACTGGCGTGAGTTTTTGCAACGTAGCGGTATTGGCTACATTCAACAATTGCACCGTGACTTCTTTTTGTTCTGAACTATGCGGTGGAGGTAATGTCGTTATCTCCGAAAGTCCGTCCCAAAGTAACCAATGACAGAGCAGGGCAAGACCTGCAAATGTCATCATTCTGAGTGGAATTCGTGACTGCAACTGAGAAGTGGAAAACAATGTCATACAGCCTGGGTTGATGTTCTTGATCTGTGTCCTGCGTCGCGCTCTGGCTTGTTAATGATACGGGTAAAATAGATGACCGTTGCAGACGGTTGCGATGCGCCTTGATATTGATGTGGGTCAGGGGTTCGATTCATCTTTCATGTCATTCTGATTTCCTCTTTGAAAAATAATACCATGCGTTTTTCTTTCTCTTCATTTTCGATAAAACGCGTCTGTTGTATCGTCATTTGTGTTGTTCCATTGTTGACCGTGCCAATGCAAGACGCCTTCGCCAAGGAAGCAGCGGAAGTCTCCGCATTTTTGCCACCGGTTCGTATCGCCATGATCGACGGATTAAGCGGCACATTTACCAATGCCGGTCAGGCTGTGCAACGGAATATTCAGTTCGCAATCGACAACATCAACGCCCAAGGTGGCGTATTGTTGCCCGATGGACCGCATCGTCTTTCTCTCATCATGTTTGATAATAAGCAAGGCGTTGAAGAGTCCTTAAATGCCTTAAAGCAGGCGACTGATCAGCACATTCCGTTTATTGTGCAAGGGAATAGTTCTGCTGTGGCATTGGCATTGGTTGATGCCATCAATAAACACAATCAACGTTCGCCGGACCATCGCGTGTTATTTCTGAATTATTCGGCGGTTGATCCTGCGCTCACCAATGAAAAATGTAGTTTTTGGCATTTCAGATTTGATGCCAATGCGGATATGCGTATGCAGGTTCTGACTGACGTCATCAAAAATGATTCGCGTGCGAAAAATGTCTATTTGATTGGACAAGATTATAGTTTTGGGCGTGGCGTCAATAAGAGTGCTCGCACTATGCTGAGCAGCAAGCGGCCAGATATGCACATTGTTGGCGAAGACCTGCACCCCATTGGCAAAATCAAAGATTTTGCGCCGTACGCCGCTAAAATCAAAGCCAGTGGCGCTGATACGGTAATGACGGGTAATTGGGGGAATGACCTGACCTTGCTGATTAAAGCCGTTAAAGAAGCGGGGATGAATCTGAAGTTTTATACGTTTTATGCCAATGCGCTTGGCGCTCCCGCGGCGATTGGTGACGCCGGTGTCGGGCGCGTGCGCGCCGTGGCAGAATGGCATCCGAATGTTGGCGGCAAGGACAGTGATGCTTTTTATCAGACGTTCAGGTCACGTTATCCAAATCCTCAGGACGATTACTTGTTCATGCGGATGCACGTCATGATGGACATGCTGCGCCGAGCGATAGAGAAAGCACATTCAACCGAGGCGGCACCTGTTGCCAGAGCCTTGGAAGGGGCTAGTTTTAATAACGGCTTTCATCAGGCACAAATGCGGGCACAAGATCATCAATTGCTGCAGCCCTTGTATGTGTCGGTGATGCAAAAGAAAGGTGAAATGGGTACCCGTTTCGATAACGAAGGCAGCGGTTACGGTTTTAGAACCGAGGCTTTTTTTGATTCTCGATTGACGGCATTGCCCAGCTCATGCAAGATGAGTAAGTAATGTAATGAAACTAACAAAACTGCACAAGAACACCGCAAAAGAATAGCCCCAAAAATAATCGTAAGGCCACCCAATATTGAGGAGTATTTTGATGAGCAATCCGTTTTCTGGTAATGATGCATCCGGCACAAATTCGATGGGTGATCCACTGGGATTTATTAAGAATCTGTGGGGTAGTATGAACATTCCGGGGATGGTTGCACCGCCGATGTCGGTCGATGAACTCGATAAAAAAATCAAAGATCTGAAGACCGTCGAATCCTGGTTGAACGTCAACATGAACATGCTGCGCGGCACGATACAGGCACTAGAAGTTCAACGAGCGACGCTTGCAGCACTGCAGTCACTCGGAGAAACCTTTGCCCAGCATGCGCAGCAGGCAACGACACCCCCTGTTAAGCCAGCGGAGCCACGACAGCAAAGCAATAATGCAGACTGGCCGATGCCATCTGGTGGTCAGAAGATTCCTGAGCCAGCGGTTGACGATGAGGAAGACGATGAGGTAGCTATGCCGCCAGAGCACAATGAGCCTGCCGCAAGCGCCAATCAGGAACCCGTAAAAACGCCACAAGCGGCGGCCGCTACGGATAACAACGCACCATTTTCGACGCCAACCGCGTGGTGGGGATTGTTACAGGATCAATTTAAACAGGCGGTCAGCAAAGCGCTTGAAAGCGAACCAGTATTTCCGAATGGTATCGTGACACCGGCGATACCGACGAAGCCTGGCGTAGCGAAAACGTCTGTTGCTGAGGTGAAGAGTAAGCCGAGGACAGCAGCCAACGCGACAACTAAACCGACAACCAAACCGACAACCAAACCGACAACCAAAGCAGCCAGCAAAACGACGACTAAAGGGGTGGTAAAGGCGGAAGCGAAATTAGAAGCGAAGCCAGCAGCGCGTAAAACAACGCAGTCAGCGACGACAAAAAAGGCGACTGCGAAGACTTAAAAAAATGAAAAAGGGGATAGTCGCAGATCGTTTTTTTTGCTTTTGCTACTATCCTCATCTCCTGCTCACGTCGATTCCACCCCCTTACTCTCCTCCATCAACCTCATTCGACACAGCTCCCGAAACCGTCGCAGTCCACCAGAGAGGATTTTTTCCTGGTGATAGACCAGATAAAATCGCCGGCTCAGTTGCGCCCATGGAGTATGAATGGGGGCGAATTCACCGCTCAGTAATTTGTCATGGATCGCGCGTTCAGAGACGCAGGCAATGCCCAAACTGGTACTGACCGCACGCATAATTGCTTCGGCACTCCCCAATTCTAATACGCTATTAAGTACGCCTAGATGTGGCGCAAATGCGGCTTCTGTGACTTCACGCGAACCTGAGCCCGGTTCGCGCAGTATCCATGCGGCCTGTTTTAATTGCGATAGTTCAGGTGTCGTATTCGCCAATGGGTGAGAGGTATGGCAAAACAATTGCATCTGATCATGTAACCAGGGTTCCGCGACGAGGCGGCTGTCGTGGCATGGGGCTTCAATTAGGCCAAAGTCCGCGCGAAAGCTCAACAAGGCTTCGGTTACATCCTGCGAATTTCCGATCGCGATCTCCAGACGGCTGTCGGGCTCTTGCCTGAGAAACTGCGCTGCCAAGCCAGGTAGAACGTCGTTACCGATGGTCATACTTGCATACAGGCGCAAACGGATGGGAACGCCCGTTTTAAAGCTTTGCTCGATATCGTTCGCTCCCTCCAACAAGGCTTCTGCCTTCGGTAACAGATAACGCCCGTTTTCATTGAGTTGCAGACGCTTACCGATACGATTAAAGAGCGGCTCGCCCAGTTGGTTTTCAAGGTCGCTGAGTGCGCTACTGGCCGCTGATTGTGATAAGGCTAATTGATTGGCGGCGGCTGTACCGCTCCCAGAGCGCGCAATGGCGACAAAGACTTCGAGTTGGCGCAGGGTGATATGCATAGAACAGCGATCGGTTGAATGGGAGGCAAGACGCTAGTTAATCGGAAAAATCGATATTGATTATAAAAATAATCTGTTTTACCTATTTAAGCAAGGAAACTACACTGGCGTCACTTAAACGTTTTCCGCATAAGCTTATAACAAATAGGCAATCATCATGAATAAGCCCAATCAACACGCCGTTGTAGTAACTGGCATCGGATTAACAGCTAGCATCGCGGCTATTGCTGTGAGCGTGAGTCATACGCAGTTTGCTCAACAGAGCCACGCCTCCGCGTTGACGCTGGCGTTACTCATAGGGATGATGGTCGGCAATACCGTTTATCCGAAGATCGCGGCGCAGACGTGCGAAGGTGTTTTGTTCTCCAAGAAAACTCTGCTGCAGCTTGGGATCGTGTTGTATGGCTTCCGAATTACCTTTCAGCAAATCAGCCAGGTAGGGTGGGCAGGGATGCTGATTGATGCGGTGGTGCTGTGTTCGACATTTTTTCTAGCCTATCAAATCGGTACCCGTGTACTAAAACTTGATAGCAAAACTTCTATATTAATTGGTGCAGGTAGCGCTATTTGTGGTTCTTCTGCGATTCTGGCGACTGAGTCAGTCGTCAAAGCGGACGCGGCCAAAGTGGCCGTTGCTGTATCAACAGTGGTGATATTTGGGACGCTGGCGATGTTTATCTATCCTTTACTGTTTCAGCTCAATCATCAGCTTGGCTGGTTAGTCGATGCACAAAGTTTTGGCATGTACACCGGTTCAACCATGCATGATGTCGGTCAGGTGGTCGCCGCTGGTATGCAGATGGACGACAATACCGCTGCCTCCGCTGTCATTACCAAGATGTTGCGGGTCATGATGCTTGCCCCATTTCTGGTCTGTTTATCGCTCTGGTGGGATAGCAAAAAACATCAGGGACAGGCTGATCAGCAATGTCATGCAAAAACGCGTATCACCATTCCGTGGTTCGCGCTGTTATTCATTGCTCTCGCCGGTATCAATTCTCTGCACGTCCTGCCGATCGCAGTCAGCGAATTCTGTCTCCGTCTCGATACCTGGGTCCTCGCCATGGCAACTGCCGCTTTAGGTCTGGCAACGCATGCGAAAGCCATTCGTCAAGCAGGCGTCAAACCGCTCCTATTAGCTGCCATGATGTTTGCGTATCTGATTGTTGGTGGTGCGCTGATTAATCATCTGATTCGGGCGATGTATTAGGTCAAGGGTGGGGAAGTTGTCCTTGGTTTGATTCTGGTAGATAATTGCGGCTATGAACGATATCTCTCAACTCCCCCCATTACCGGACCGCTTGTCGATTGATCCAAGCAGCCCTTTTTTTAACCGTGACGTGTTCCAGCACGATGTTGGTATCAAATTCAACGACAAAGAACGTATGGATGTCGATGAATATTGCATCAGCGAAGGATGGATCAAAGTGTCCGCTGGCAAAACCCTCGATCGCAAGGGGAAGCCGATGTTGATTAAATTGAAAGGCAAGGTCGACGCGTTCTACCGCTAATCTGGCATCGACTTACTAAGTTACAACGATAATGTGAACAAGGGCTCGCCTGGTCAATACCAGCGAGCCCTTTTTATGGCTGTATGTCTGCGTCATCCAAGGAGGTATTCTCATCGTCCCGTAGCATCGCAATAGCTTCTTTGGTCCATTGCACGCGGCTTTCTTCAAAGGCAATACCGGCCTTCAGAATCAGATAATGCACCTGTGATTCACGGGAGAGCGTTACGGCGCTGAAGTCGCGTTGCTCAATCTCTCGATAGGTTTGCAGTTCTTGCTCGTGCAATCGCAGGCGGCGTTCAAATTCGTCAGCCAGTCCCAGCGGTCCCACAGCGGCATCCGCTCGCAGTTTGACCATCATGTCGTCGCGTAGGCGTATCGGCTCACTTTGCTCACTTGCCCAGCGCTGCAACTCGTGCCGACCTGCGGCTAAGACGGCAAATTCGCGTTTGCCTGCGCGCCCCCCTTCAACCTCCATTGAATGTACCCAGCCTTGCTCTTCCATGCGGGCCAGTTCGCGATAAATTTGCTGATGCGTTGCATGCCAGAAATAGCCGATAGATTTATCGAAGCGGCGCGCCAGTTCGTAGCCCGAACAGGGTTTTTCGACCAGAGAAGTTAATAAAGCGTGCTGTAAAGACATAAAAAGGCAGAGTTAGAGTGCATGCTCGATGTGGTTTAACGTCAATTTTATATGCAACTGGTTGCATAAACAACGTTCTTTCGCTATTCTTTTCTTTATTATTTCTACATACACCACCTACCCAACACCGCTCACAACGCTGTTGGGTATCTCCCACTTAACGAAGAAGGAAACGCCATGTCTTTTTATCCTCACCTGACAAAGCCATTAGATCTGGGATTCACGACTTTACCGAATCGCCTGTTGATGGGTTCTATGCACGTTGGTCTTGAAGAAGTGGACAATGGCTTTGAACGGATGGCGGCGTTTTACTCTGAACGCGCGCGTGGTGGCGTAGCACTGATGGTGACTGGCGGTATTGCGCCTAACGAACGTGCACGTCCTATGCACGGCGGAGCCATGTTGACCACTGAAGCAGAAGCAGAACACCATAAAATTGTGACGAGCGCAGTCCATGCAGCGGGCGGTAAGATTGCGATGCAAATTCTTCACTTTGGCCGTTATTCGTACCAGCCAAGTCTGGTTGCGCCAAGTGCACTCAAAGCACCAATCAATCCTTTCACGCCGCATGCTTTAACGACAGAAGAAGTCGAAGAAACCATTGGTGACTTTGTACGCTGCGCAGGTCTGGCACAGTTCGCGGGATACGACGGTGTAGAAGTGATGGGCTCAGAAGGTTATCTGATCAACGAGTTTATTGCTGCGCGCACTAACCAGCGTGATGACGAATGGGGTGGCGCGTATGAAAACCGCATGCGTTTTCCAGTCGAAATCGTGCGTCGCATTCGTGAAAAGGTCGGCACGAACTTTATTATTATCTATCGCTTATCCATGCTCGATTTGGTGGAAGGTGGCTCTACATTAGAAGAAGTCATCCAGTTAGCAAAAGCGATTGAAGCCGCAGGTGCCACCATCATTAATACCGGTATCGGCTGGCACGAAGCACGTATTCCGACCATCGCGACCAAAGTTCCTCGTGCTGCTTTTGCGTGGGTCACGCAAAAACTCAAAGGCCATGTGACTATTCCATTGGTGGCGACAAATCGTATTAATACCCCAGAAGTGGCTGAGCAATTATTGGCAGACAATTTCTGTGACATGGTGTCGATGGCGCGTCCATTGCTGGCAGACCCACTGTTCTTGCGCAAAGCAGAACAAGGAAAAGCTGATGAAATCAATACCTGTATCGGCTGTAATCAGGCCTGTCTCGACCACACCTTTGGCGGCAAACTGACTTCGTGTCTGGTCAATCCACGTGCGTGCCACGAAACAGAGATCATCGATGCACCAGTTACCGCACCGAAGAAAATCGCCGTAGTCGGCGCGGGTCCTGCTGGCCTCAGTTTTGCGACAACAGCCGCAAAACGTGGTCACTTGGTGACCTTGTTTGATGCCGCATCAGAAATCGGTGGCCAATTTAATATCGCCAAGCAGGTGCCAGGTAAAGAAGAATTCTATGAAACCCTACGCTACTTCGCAAAACAGATCGAATTAACTGGCGTTCAGTTGCGTCTGAACACGTTTGTCACACCTGACGAGTTGGCTGATTTTGATGAAGTCGTGTTAGCGACCGGTATCACTCCACGCACACCTGAGATTGAAGGCGTTACGCATCCAAAAGTGCTCAGTTATATCGAGGTGATCAAAGAAAAAGCACCTGTCGGAAAAACTGTCGCGATTATCGGCGCAGGCGGCATTGGCTTTGACGTTGCAGAATATCTGAGCCATGCGGGGCAGAGTGCTAGTCTGGATCCTACAAAATTCTTTGCGGAGTGGGGCGTCGATACCAACTACAAACACGTAGGTGGTCTGACAGAAGCACATATTAAAAAATCACTACGCAATATTTATCTGTTACAGCGTAAGACTTCTAAGGTCGGTGATGGTCTCGGCAAAACAACGGGTTGGATTCACCGTACTGGTCTTAAGAACCATGGTGTGCATATGTTTGCTGGCGTGACTTATGACAAAATCGACGATGCTGGTTTGCATGTGACGGTCGATGGTCAACAAAAAACACTGCCTGTCGATAATGTGATTTTATGCGCTGGTCAGGTACCACGCCGAGATTTACAAGCAGCACTTGAAGCGGCAGGTAAAAACGTCCACTTAATCGGTGGAGCAGATGTTGCCGCAGAGCTCGATGCCAAACGTGCGATTAACCAAGGTACGCGTCTCGGCGCAACAATTTAAGACCACTAGTCTTAAGGCTATCGCTTGTGTTTACCGATGTGAGGACGGTAACTCGAAGCGGTAGCCTACACCGTAGACTGAGTGCAGACACTCGGGTTCGGGGAGCTTGCTTTGAATCTTTTTGCGGATGTTTTTAATATGAGAATCTATCGTTCTATCATTGATATCGCGTTGGTCTTCATGGGCGATGTCGAGCAAATGCTGGCGTGAGAATACGCGGTTGGGATGACTGATCATTTCAGCCAATAAGCGGTACTCGACAGGTGTTAATGGTAATGTACTTCCCTCAAACAATACACGCTGTCCGGCGGGATCAACTGAAAAGCCAGAAGCGGAGGGTGTTTTCCCGCTATGGCGACGCAGATGGATTTTCGCTCGCGCAACGACCTCGCGTGGACTGAATGGCTTGCAAACATAATCGTCAGCGCCCACTTCCAGACCAAGCAGACGGTCAACTTCTTCTACTCTGGCGGTTAGCATAATGATAGGAATCTGGCTGAATTTTCGGATTGACTGACAAACTGTGATGCCATCCATGTGAGGGAGCATCAAATCGAGTAATACCAGATCTGGTGGGTTATGTTGTACAGAAGCGAGTCCGGATCTTCCATCATGTTGTTGCTCGACCAGATAGCCACTAGCTGCAAAGTAATCTTGCAGCAATGCTGCAATTTTTAAATCATCTTCAATAATCAAAATGCGCTGAGGTAAGGTGTCGTTTATCATTGTCTTATTACTTAATCAGAGGCAAGCGAATCAGTACTTTGAGACCGCCGAGCAGTGACGGCATTGCATCAATATCCCCATCATGGGCACTCAATAATGCTTTGCAAATCGATAGTCCGAGACCGCTTCCGCCGTGGGCTCTGCTACGTGCCAGATCAACTCGGTATAACCGATCAAAAAGCAAGGTATGTGCATGTGCGGGGACTCCAGGAGCGCTGTCTTCAATGCTGATATCGACAAAGTTCCTGCTAGTCGTCATGGAGCACAGAAGCGTGCCTGGGTTATCGGTGTAACGGATGCTGTTTTCCAGCAAATTACTGATCACTTGGGTAAGCCGTCCGGCATCAGCGCGGACAAAGGCTGACTCAGGAGGGAAGTCGGTCTGAATCGTTAGTCCTGCTTTTTGTAAGCGTAGAGTGTACCGTTGCAAGACCGATCTCAACAGGCTGGTGATATCAATTCTTGCAAACTCGTAGCGTAAATCACCGGCATCGGCGAGGGTCAATTGACGTACATCATCGACGAGCTTGTTCAAATGGATCACCTCTGCGTGCAGCGACGCCATGGCTTCTGGCGTCGATTTTCTGACACCATCGATCAGTGCTTCAATCTCTCCCAGAATCACGGTCAGTGGCGTTCTGAGTTCGTGTGAAATATCTGCAAGCATTTGTCGTCGCTGTAGTTGGTTCTGTTGTAGCGACTTCGCCATGCTGTTGATATCTTTGGACAATTCTCCCAGTTCATCTTGATTAAGCACTTCAGCCCTGGCCTGAAACTGACCTTTTGCAATGCGTTTTGCGACTTTATGTAAAGACTTTAATGGTCGCAGCAAGTGTCGCGCCAAGTAGATCGATAAGATCAGCGCAATCAAGACGAGGCCAATCGCTAACCAGATTGTTTGTTGAATCTGGATCCGCACAAAATCGAGGCCGCTGGTATTGGAAATATTCTGTAATGGCGCAAGTCGGAGACTTCCTACAACCTGTTTATCGACAATAATATTTTGCCGGTTGTCATCGGGTGCATCAGCGGTATCTGGCGATCCAATGAGTATCTTGCCGTGGGCATCGATGAGCGCTAGTCGTTGTGCAAAGCCCATCGGATCAGTATGTATACGTTGTGGCAGTGTGCTTGGTCTAGTTAGTTGTGACTGGTCTCCTGCAGCGATTGATAATGGATTATTTACGTTGTTATTATTGGATGGGCGCTGATGTAACTGCTCAAGTAATTCTTGTAAGCCTTCGCGGTCATGATAAAAACGATCAAAATTACCAACACGTCGGTAGTCTTCTGCTAGCAACTGACTTAATTTTTTCAAATCCTGTTGTTCAACTTCGCCAAGGTAGGAAATGAATCCGCGTTTTAGGTTCTGACTAGTGATCCATGCCATCGTGCCAATGCTGAGCATCACCACGGTTGTGATGGTAACGGCGATCTTTTTAGCAATGGTCAGGCGCATAGCGTCGCTTGGTATGTTTTGTCAAAAATAACGATTCGCAATCAGGTTTGTGGTCTGCTGCTCGGACATATAGTAGCCCTTAATGATGGAGCAATAAAGGAGTTGCCGATGTTGCAAGTAGGATCGTTGAGGTTGAGCGCAACTTGACGGGGCATAGAGAATTCGCTCATGCCCCGTCATTCTTACAAATGCGTCTTTGAGGACGGATCAACGATCATTCGTTTTAGGTGTCTCAATGATCGAAGACGACATCGTCTCTTTTATTGAATGCAACTGCCTACGGCGCAGCAGTAAAAAAACTACCGGCACCACAAACATCGACAAGAGTGGTGCAGTAATCATGCCGCCGACTAACGGTGCTGCAATACGCTGCATCACTTCAGAACCAGTACCTGAGCCTAGCATAATCGGTATGAGGCCAGCGAGAATAACGGCGACCGTCATGGCTTTAGGTCGTACACGTAAAACTGCACCCTCGCGAATTGCATCCATGAGGTCGGCTTCGCTCTGCCTTCCAAGCATATTTCGTGCGTCCCATGCATGTTTCAGATAGAGGAGCATGATCACCCCAAATTCAGCCGAAACACCAGCTAATGCAATAAAGCCCACGCCACTCGCAATCGAAAAATGATACCCCAACAACCATAAGAACCATATTCCACCTGCCAACGCAAATGGCATTGTGGCCATTATCAGCATCGCTTCGTCAAACTTCTTAAACGTCAAGTACAGCAAAATAAAGATGATAAGCAATGTCATCGGCACGACGATGTTCAGTTTTGCTGTTGCCCGTTCTAGATATTCAAATTGTCCCGCCCACGAAACGGTATACCCGGCGGGTAACTTTATTTCCTTCATGACCGCTTGTTGCATGTCATGCACGGCTGAACTCAGATCGCGTCCCCGTATATCAACATAAACCCATCCTGACAGCCGAGCATTTTCACTTTTAAGCATGGGCGGGCCGTCTGCGACGCTGATCGTGGACACATCCCCCAGAGTGATCTGGGCACCACTTTCTGTTAAGACCGGTAATTGTCGCAATTTTTCAACGGAATCGCGCTCTTCACGCGGATACCTGATATTGATCGGAAATCGTTGCAATCCTTCGATCGTTTCACCGATATTTTCACCGCCAACCGCTGTCGAAATAATACTTTGTACATCGGCAATATTCATGCCGTAGCGTGCTGCCTCATTGCGGTTGATATGAACATTGATATAACGACCGCCATTGAGCCTTTCGGCGAACGCAGATGAGACGCCAGACACTTTTTTCACAACTTGTGCAATGGCCGTGCTGATCCGATCAATTTCCTGTAAATTTGCTCCAGCCACTTTGATACCAACCGGGCTTTTAATACCGGTAGCCAGCATATCAATGCGATTTCTGATTGGCGGTACCCAGACATTGGATAAGCCAGGTACCTGAACAATATTGTCCAATTCTGCGATTAATTGATCGGTTGTCATGCCTGCACGCCACTGATCACGGGGTTTTAACTGAACGGTGGTTTCAAACATTTCCATTGGTGCCGGGTCGGTGGCTGACTCAGCTCGACCTGCTTTACCAAATACGGATTGTACTTCCGGCACAGTTTTGATTAATCGATCTGTCTGTTGCAATAATTGGGTCACCTTACCAGTTGAGATTCCTGGTAGCGCTGAAGGCATGTATAACAGATCACCTTCATCGAGCGGCGGCATAAATTCTCCACCCAAACGAGTGATCGGCCATAGAGTCACCATCACAATCAGTAATGCGAAGTAAAGCGTTGTCTTCGGAAAACGCAACACCCATTCCAATGCAGGGCGATACAATGCAATAAACAATCGGTTAATAGGATTTTTGTGTTCATCTGGAATCCGCCCCCGAATCAGATACCCCATGAGCACGGGTATTAATGTCACTGCTAATAGTGCTGACGCTGCCATTGCATAGGTTTTAGTGAACGCCAGCGGAGAGAATAGTTTTCCTTCTTGTGACTGAAGGGTAAATATTGGGATGAACGACAGCACAATAATTAACAACGAAAAAAATAATGCGGGACCAACTTCTGCTGCTGCATCCGCGATGACTTGCCAATGATCTCGGCCACTCAACTGTTCATTGGGATGTTCATGGTTCCATTTTTCAATATGCTTGTGGGCGTTTTCGATCATGACCACCGCCGCATCGACCATGGCACCAATCGCAATGGCGATTCCCCCCAGAGACATAATATTGGCATTAACGCCTTGGTAATACATAACAATATAGGCTGCAAGTATGCCTATTGGCAGTGATACGATCGCAACCAGTGCGGACCGGAAATGAAACAAAAACAACACACAGACCAACGCGACGACAATAAATTCTTCGATGAGTTTATGTTCAAGATTCGTGGCGGCACGGAGAATGAGGTGAGAGCGGTCATAGGTTGGCACGATTTCAACACCGGGAGGTAAGCTCGATTTCAGTTTGTCCAGCTTCGCTTTGACTTCAGAGATCGTTTCCAGAGCGTTTTTTCCAGACCGCATAATGATGACCCCACCAGCAACTTCCCCTTCTCCGTTCAGATCAGCGATGCCACGTCGTATTTCTGGACCAATCTGAATATGTGCGACATCACCTAATCGCACTGAGACCCCGGAGATTGTCGTGATCAGTGGTATTTTTCTGAAGTCATCCAATGACTGTAGATAGCCGGAAGCGCGGACCATATATTCCGCCTCGCCCATCTCAAGCACTGACCCACCCGTTTCTTGATTTGCTTTTTGGACTGCATCAATAATTTTGCTTTGTGGAATGTTATAAGCGCGTAATTTATTGGGATCGAGCACGATTTGATATTGACGTACCATGCCACCAATCGTCGCGACTTCTGCAACGTTAGCCACCGTTTTTAATTCAAACTTCAGAAACCAGTCCTGATAGGCGCGTAACTGCGATAGATCCATTTTCCCGGTGCGATCGACCAGCGCATATTCATAAATCCAGCCAACGCCTGACGCGTCTGGCCCCAGGGCTGATTTCGCTTGTGCTGGTAATCGGGACTGCACCTGATTTAAATATTCCAGCACACGAGAACGTGCCCAATACGGATCGATACCGTCTTCAAACAAAATATAGACAAACGAGTCACCGAAGAACGAATAGCCGCGCACGGTTTTAGCACCAGGCACTGATAGCATGGTGGTTGTCAATGGATACGTAACTTGATTCTCAACAATCTGTGGAGCCTGCCCCGGATAGGTGGTGCGAATAATGACTTGGACATCGGATAGGTCTGGAATGGCGTCGAGCGGAGTATGTTGTACAGCCCAGATTCCCCACACTGCAACAATGACGGTAGCTAGGAGCACAAAAAAACGGTTGGTCATCGACCAGCGAATCAGTTTGGCAATCATTTCATGGCTCCCTGACCTGTCACTTTTGGCGGCGTGTCTGACATGCGACTTGCTGTTCCTTTGAGATTGGCTTCAGAATCAATCAGGAATTGACCTGAGACGACCACCTTCTGGCCTGCCTCCAAGCCTTTTGTTACTTCGGTGAGTCCGTTTGCTTCGTTGCCAGTCTCAATCTCGACAGGCTCATAGTTCCCTTGTGTCTTTTCAACCATAATGACGCTGCGGGTGCCTGTTTGAATCACGGCTTCCGAAGGTACCAGTAGCGACTCCTTGTTGGATCGGGTTGATAAAAATTGAATGGTCGCAAACATCCCAGGGACTAACTCACCGTGTAGATTGGTCAGCTCAATACGAGCTTTGAGGGTACGTGTGGTTGGGTTGACTTCAGGAAGTACCGCATTGACGCGGCCTTTAAATACGACGCCAGACAAAGCGCTGACACGGGCTTCTACTGCATCTCCCGGGCGTACCTGAGAGGCAACATGTTCTGGTACTTCAGCGTTGACCCAAACGCTGCTCACACCGTTAATGCGAAATAGTGCTGCGCCTGGATTGATGGTCATTCCTTCGCGCGCAGTCAGCTCCGTAACAATACCGCTCACTGGTGTGGTGATGGAAAGTCGCGTCTGCACTTTTCCACTTTTTGTTACTTGATTGATCTGTTCATCACTCATCCCCACGAGACGCATGCGTTCACGTGCGGCATCTGCCATGCCTTCCAAATGATTTCCATTCATTTTGAGGACAGTCAGATATTCTTCTTGCGCAGCAATCCAGTCTGGCACGTAGACGTCCACCAACTTTTGTCCTTTTTTGACAGGATCCAGCGGTGCACGAACATAAACGTGTTCGATAAAGCCGTTACTACGTGATTGCACTTGTGCAACGTCACGTTCGTTATAAGCAATGTTGCCAACCGCGGTCAGATGTGTTGCTAATGTTCCTTGAGCGACAACAGCCGTTCGAACACCGAGATTTTGCTCAACACGGGAGTCAATAGTGACACCATTTCCCTTGCTGGCATTGGTATTGTCATTGGCATAGACAGGAACCAACTCCATATCCATAAACGGCGATTTTCCTGGTTTATCAAATCGTTGATTTGGCACCATGGGGTCGTGCCAATAAAGAGGCTTTTTTTCTGATGCTGTACTTAGTGTGGTGTCGGAAACCTTCATAGCATCCAGCGCCTTTGGTGCGCCCTGATTGAATCCCAGTCGATAGGAGGCATAACCGACGGTAACAAGACTAATAATGATGATGAATGATCTGATTTTCATGGAAGTTCCTTAGTCAACACCGCGGTCGATGTGGTTGGCGTTAAAAAATGAAGCTGCGCCCATAACCGTGCCGTTTCGTTTTGGAGCTGAAGTAATTGAAGATTCACGTCGATTTCCTCGCGGCGTGCCGCCAATAAGTCTAAGAGACTGGCTTTTCCGCCACGATATGCGGCCAGTACAGCCTCAATACGTGCAGTGGCAAGCGGCAGTAATTCGAGTTTGAATCGCTGGACTCGATGACGATCATTTTGCCATTCGCTGAGCATGGCCCGTGTTTCCGCCACATGTTGTCGCAATAGTTCGTCGCGCTCAGCGGTTGCTTGTTCTACGGCCGCTTGTTTTGCGTATAACTCAGGGTTCTGACGATTCTTTTGATCCCACTGAATGGGCAACGACAACTCTAATGAGATCATGTTCGAATATGCTGCGCCGCGCTGCTGATAGGCTAGCCCGATACTCCAATCGGTACTTTTATTAGCTTGCGCTAATTTGGCATCTGCCTCAGCCAGATTAATTTGTTGGTTTAACACGGCAATCTGCGGATGATGCTCGAGCTCAGCATCGAGCATGGACGGATTAAGTCGGACGGTTTCCATGTCAGGCAGATCTTCTGGCTCCACATCGGCAGAGTTACCAATCCAACGCGCTAAGTTGGCTTTTGCACTGACTGACTTTTGTTGAATTTCACTGGCTTTGTCTTCCATGACTACTAATGCGCTGCGGGCCGACAATAGGTCGGACTGACTCGTGCGACCGGTACGATAGGCGCTCTGGGCCGCTTGAAGCTCAAGTCGGTTCTGATGAAGCTGTTCTTTGATCATGGCGACCATTTTCTCAGCATAAAATCGATTTAACCAGGCAATCGCGGTATCGCGTTGGATCGCAGCGATTGTTACACTTTTTTCTGCGCGTACTTTATCTGCCGTCCGTTCATAGAGCTGGGCACGGGCATGACGCTTATCCGTACTCGTCAACTCTTGCGTGATGCCAATTCTACGCATTGTCATAAAATCATTCGTCAAACTTAAGCGATCTATGCCGCTGACTGGCAAATTATCAACGCCAAATTTTAGGATCGGATCCGGCAACTGACCAGCAGCAATTGCCATTTCCTGGGACGAGTAGGCAGACAAATCTTGGGCCGCAAGTTGTCGAGAGCGGCTAACTGCGATGGTTTGTGCTTGAGTCAACGTCAGCGCTAAATCAGCAGAAAGAGCCGGTGTACTTGAGCACAATACGAGCGCCGATATACAACTACTTATCCCACGAATATGAAAACGTGGTTTAAAAATGGAAGCCATAAATTCTCCAGAATGCAGGAACTAACAACGCGCGCAATCACTGCGCGACGACAACGTTCTAAGATACTGAAAATATTAAATGCGGAAACAGCAATGAAGAATAGAGGTGGGTGGTGCGGTAGAGCGAATGAGTGAAGTCGAATTAAGTGGGATTGTTGATGAAAATGCCGCAACATCAACAACTTGCAAAGCCAACATGAGTACCGCAGGAACGAATGGCTGCACCTGTGGTAAATCTGGCTTATCCGCAGTTTGTTTCACTAACTCACCCGTCGCATGGAGATGGCAAAGCGTAGATTGGTCGGCGTCCATGCCATCACAATTTGCCATCGCGCTGACCGATGCCTGGCTTGTTATCATCATCGGAC
Organism: Undibacterium sp. RuRC25W; assembly: GCF_049339825.1. NCBI lineage: Bacteria > Pseudomonadati > Pseudomonadota > Betaproteobacteria > Burkholderiales > Oxalobacteraceae > Undibacterium > Undibacterium sp. RuRC25W. Next base: position 52,452 of record NZ_JBMPPD010000019.1, read on the forward strand.
AAGCATACGCGCCCACAGCAAGCTGCATAAACAGCATGCTGAACAGTGCGATACACGCGACGTTGACCCGAAGTGATTTAAGCGTTTTCATGAGTAATGTTGATTTTACCTCATTTATTTGCTTCGTTTGGGTTTATAGAATAACAAAGGAAATCGATCGTCGATGAACAACGGTCGTTCTGTCCACGAACGAATACCGTGATTTGTTGCTGATTGACGATAGGATCGTTTCGGAGCGTAGTCGGTGTGATCTGTTTATGTTTGTAAGAAGTGCGAAAAGAACAGCGTACTTAAAACTATTGCTATTAAATTAATTAACCGACATGATGTATTTAATTATAAAAACACTTCGCACAGACTTGGCGGTATCTGTTATTGCCGCCAACGAGAACTTGGTCACCTTCGCTCACGCGTAGACCTTTTTCATCAGTGCGGATATTCATCGTGGCTTTCTTGCCGCACTGACAGATTGTTTTTATTTCTTCGAGGCTATCTGCCAAGGCCAAGAGTGTCGCAGAACCTGGAAAAGGTTCGCCTCTAAAATCTGAACGAATGCCGAAGCACATGACGGGTGTTTTTTGAGTGTGAACCCATTTATGAAGTTGATGGACTTGGGGCGCTGAGAGGAATTGTGCCTCATCAACCAAAACGCATGCAACGTTGACGTCTTGGAGTAGTTCGTCAAAGTCGGTTTCAGCACTGTAAGTCGTGGCTTCGGCTTTTAGTCCAATGCGTGAAGCAATGACACCATATCCATCGCGCCCATCAAGTGCTGACGTAAGAAGCAGAACATCCATTCCGTTTTCTTTGTAGTTGTGGGCAACCTGAAGCAAATAGGTACTCTTACCTGCGTTCATTGCTGAATACCTAAAGTGAAGACTTGGCATCGAACTATCTTTCTTAAATTAAATTATAGGTTCATTCAAAAACTGCTTATCTCTACCATGTTTGCAGAGTCGAGTAACGCATCAAGGTTAACAATTTGTTCTATGCAAAACGGCTTTGACCTAAGTCTCTTTAAATAAGATCAGAGATTAGGCTGATTTCAATCAACGATGAGAGAAGTTTGTCTAGTCAGTATGGAGTAATCAATGCTGAATGTCTGAAATAAAGCGCCGCTACAAAAGATTTTTGTTTTTATTTTGAAGAGCACATATTGTAACTGCACCCTCTAATTTCAAGTCTGATTAATGGTGAAAATAAGTATATTTTTTGAAAGTAAAAATGTAAGAAAAAAAACTAAAAAACGAAATAAAAACGCCTTGAAATCAAAAAAAACCACCTTATCTTGTTCTCATCAGATGCTCATGAGAGGTCTGTAAAACAGCGTTCATCATTCAGTTTGTTTACCGCTTAGTTTATTTTAAATTTGTTTTTAATTTTGTTTTCAGTTTGATTTATATCGCTTATTTTTAAAAGGATATCACCATGCGTAATTTTGATTTTGCCCCTTTATATCGTTCAGCTATTGGCTTTGATCGTCTGGCACAGTTGTTTGATGATGCACAACGCAACGATACCGCGACTAGCTATCCACCATACAATATTGAATTAATTGCTGAAGATAAATACAGCATCACGATGGCGATCGCCGGATTTGATCGTAGTGAAATCGACATCGAAAGCGAACGTGATACATTAAAAGTTGTCGGTCGCAAACAAAAGGATGAAACCGCTAAAAATTATCTGCATCGTGGTATTGCCTCACGTGATTTTGAACACCGTTTCCGTTTAGCTGATCATGTAAAAGTCATTGGTGCAAGTATGAATAACGGCTTGCTCAAGATCGAATTGGTACGAGAAGTTCCTGAAGCCTACAAACCACGACGTATCTTGATTGATGGTGATAACCTGCAATTGGTTCAGACGCAGGCAGCCTGACCTGATTAAAAAAGACATGGCATCTCCCCGGCCATGTCTTTTCTTTTTTTATAATTAACCTGATAGATACCGAGTTACTTTGACCTGCCTGTTGGAATGGCATCCACATCGCCTGCGTTACATTTTATAAGACGTAATCACGGCATCACACCCCAGTTTCTGTCGATTTACGCTCCCTCGCTTCACCATTCTTATTTTCGTATTGCTGCAAAAAAGTTGCCTGACATTCGTGTTGAATTAGGTTACCTTCTTGTTGTGCGTATTTGCAATACGACAAAAATGGTTCTTTTTTTATCTTTAAATAAATATTTCTAGAAAAAAATATTCTTATGGTCGCAATCTCGTTACTATATTGAAATGTATTATTTAATAGTCTATTTTTGTCTGTTTTTTTTCTAAAAATTAAATGTAAGTTGATATTTTCAACGAGAACTTTGTGAAATACTGTTAACTGTGTTTTCTCTGAGTTATTATGGAATTTGTGTTGATGCAATAGATTGGGATGCAATCGTGGTCAATACTGAACACAAACACAAATTTTATTCTGTTGTAAATCCTTCAGACAAGAGTAGTTCTTGCATTATTCATCAAGAGAGGGTGTCGTATGTCCAAGACCGTCATGGTGGTAGATGATTCAGCTTCAGTGCGGCAAGTCGTCGGATTGGCCCTCAAAGGTGCGGGGTATACCGTTATTGAGGGGTGTGATGGTGTTGATGCACTGTCGAAACTTAAGGGACAAAAGGTGCATCTGATTATTTCGGACGTCAATATGCCGAATATGGATGGTATTAGCTTCGTACAGGAAGTCAAAAAATTACCCGCCTATAAATTTACGCCAATCATCATGCTGACGACAGAATCGCAAGAGGGAAAGAAATTGCAAGGACAAGCAGCGGGCGCAAGAGCTTGGGTAGTGAAACCCTTCCAGCCGGCGCAAATGTTGGCGGCAGTCTCTAAACTCATTTTGCCTTGAGACGAGGTGCAGAATGAAAACCCAAGCGATTGAAGGCGAGTTAACGATCTACACCGCAGCAATCGAAAAGCAAAGCCTGCTCAATTTTCTTGATACTGATATCGAGCTTGAATTAAACCTGTCACAGGTCACAGAGATGGACACGGCAGGACTACAAGTGCTGATTCTGTTAAAAAATGAAGCACGTCGTCGTGGTAAGACGTTGCGTTATGTCATGCACAGCAAACCTGTATTAGAAATCTTAGAAATGGCTAATGTGACCGCTAGTTTTGGCGACCAGGTCGTCCTGACCTGATTTTATTGTATTAGTCTGCGCATTCGTCGTTTTTAACTTCACACTCTGTACACTGACCCAATAATCAGATGTATCGTAGTGAGTAAAGAAGCACAGCACTCCATAGCCATGTAAAGCGGAGGATTGAATGAGTTTCGATAGTGAAATGAAAGCCGCAATGGAGACGTTTATCGTCGAAAGTCGCGACTTGTTGCAGGATATGGAAGATTTATTGCTCGGCTTGGAGCATAGCGACGACAGTGTCGACGCGATCAATGCGATCTTCCGCGCTGCACACACCATCAAAGGTTCTTCTGGATTGTTTGGACTTGATCATGTGGTGAACTTTACACACGTATTAGAAAGTGTGTTGGACAAAGTTCGCGATGGCGAGATTCCTATTTCATCAAAATTAGTAGCGGTACTGCTGCCATGCCGTGACCACTTGAGTTTATTGATTGATCGTATTGCGGTTGGTGATACGACGGCTCCTCCTGAATTGATTGCGGCGGGTGCAGAACTGCATGTGCAGTTGGGATATTTTCTTGATCACAAGCAAAGCGGAGACGCTAGTCGTGTAGTCCAGCGTGAACATCAGGATGCAACGCAAACCAGTCGCACTGAAGGCAGTATGGTGGATGCAGGGAACTGGTATCTTTCACTTCGCTTCGGACCTGATTGCCTGCGCAATGGTATGGATCCACTGTCTTTCATTGGCTACCTCAATACGCTTGGCGATGTCGTCCATATTGTCACTATCACGAAAGACTTACCCGAAGCCGATTTGATGGATGCAGAGACTTGCTATCTCGGATTTGAGGTCGTACTGCGCAGTAACGCGACCAAAGAGGCTATCGAGAGTGTCTTTGAGTTCGTAAATGAAGATAGTGTGATTCGTATCCTCCCGCCAAACAGCAAAATTGATGAGTACATCGACATCATTCATTCGCTGCCAGACGATGTAGAGCTGCTTGGTGAAATATTGATCAAAAGTGGCGTATTGACAAAAAATGAACTTGAAAGTTGCCTGCAATTACAAAAGGATAAACACGACTATCCTTCGTCAAATTTCAGCTCAGAACAGCTTCCTATCGGAGAAATACTCGTTAAGCAGGAAATGCTGCAAAAGCCGGTTCTCACCGCAGCACTCAATAAACAGCAACAGGTCAAAGACTCCAAAGCACGCGAACGACAAAGTATCCGTGTCGATGCAGATCGGCTGGATAAATTAATTGATCTGGTTGGAGAGTTAGTGATTGCCGGTGCCGGAGCTAATTTACGTGCGAGCAAAGTTGCTGATATGGCGTTGCTGGAGTCGACCAGTGAAGTCATGCGATTAGTCGAAGAAGTTCGTGATAGTGCCTTGCAATTACGTATGGTGCCGATCGGAACAACTTTTAGTCGCTTTCAACGTGTCGTTCGCGATGTCAGTATGGAGCTAGGCAAAGACATCGTTCTGGAAATTGCTGGCGGTGATACTGAGGTGGATAAATCAGTTGTCGAAAAAATCGGTGACCCATTGATGCATCTGGTCCGAAATTCGATGGATCATGGTATTGAGGCATCAGCCGTGCGCTTGGCGCGGGGCAAGCCAGCACAGGGAGTGTTACGTCTTAACGCTTATCACGAATCTGGCAGTATCATCATTGAGGTAAACGATGACGGTGGCGGCTTAAATAAAGACAAAATCATGGCCAAGGCGATCGAACGCGGTCTGATTACGCCAAACACGGTCCTGAGTGATAAAGATATCTATGCACTGATTTTTGAGCCTGGCTTTTCAACTGCCGATCAGGTATCAAACTTGTCCGGTCGTGGCGTTGGCATGGATGTGGTTAAGCGTAATGTCACTTCATTGCGCGGAAGTATTGATATCGATAGTGAAATGGGCGTCGGAGCCACGATCAGGATTAGATTGCCGCTCACGCTGGCCATTATTGATGGATTCTTGGTTGGTGTTGGTTCTTCCTCTTTTGTTGTGCCACTTGATCATGTCATTGAATGTGTTGAGCTACCAAAAGAGAGCGAAGACAATGATTATATGGATCTGCGTGGTGAAGTATTACCTTTTATCCGCCTGAGAAGTTTTTTTGAAATTGAAGGCGAATTACCACGTCGTCAAAATGTGGTTGTCGTCGGCTATGGTGAAAATAAAACAGGCTTAATTGTCGATCGTTTGATGGGAGAATTCCAGACGGTCATCAAACCTTTAGGACGAATATTTAATCACGTCAAAGGTATTGGTGGTTCGACCATCTTAGGTAGCGGCGAAGTGGCACTCATACTGAGTATCCCCGCCATGACGCAACTGTATTCAGCACAAGAACAAAGAAAGCATCTGAGTATGAGTAGACCTGTGATTGGCAACAAAAAGCTTACTGAGAAATTTTGATTAACAACTTCTGTTCATAGTACAAGCTATAACATACAGAAAGGAAGCACTAATGAAATCGCTTTTGGAATCATTAAAAATGTGGCAAAAATTTGCCCTGGTTGGTTTGTTCGTGATTGCCCTATTTGGATTGCCGTTTGTGTTATATCTGAATGCGGCAAACCAGGAAGTGCACGATTCCGAATTTGAAAAAAGCGGAGCACATATTCTAGTGCCAGTAACAAAAATACTGCAATTAGTGCAAAGACATAGCGTGCAGAATCAGGCATTTATTCTTGGCGATAAAAATTCTCGGAGCTTGAGGGATGCCACAGCGCAGGAGTTAAATACAGAATTAGACACCACGCTTGCATTAAGTAAGCAGAGCCCAGAACTCAAACTTGATGAGAAAATTAGTCAAATTAAGCAAATCTGGATGAGTTTGGTGAGTGAGCAGGAAGGAATGTCTTCAGAGCAAAATCGGGCGTCGCATAAAAATCTGATTAATCAGTTATTTGAACTCATTGAGCTCGCTGCCGATAATGGGAACTTGTTGCTCAGTCCTGATCCAGGAACTTTTTATCTTGCAACAATGAGTAGCGATAATGTTATCCGCTTGACTGAGCAATTCCGAGTTTCCCGTGCTCTGGGTATCGATGCATTAAGTAATAAAACTTTAGCTGATGCTGATCGTGGCAGTCTCGCTGCTAATAACGCTGTCATTACCGATCATGTTAATAAGAACGAAAAAATATATGCAAAACTGATCGCTGTTAGTCCAGCCTATAAAGACGCCATGGGCGTCAAGATGGACGAACAAAATAAGCGGAGCAAGGAAGCGATTCACTTAATTACCGAAAAGCTGTTGGGAAGTAATAAATTTGATACAGAAGTACTTGACTATGCCCAACGGATCACGGCCATCATTGATGGAACCCATGATTTGGAACAAGTAGCGTTAAAAGAGTTAGTCAAACGTACTGAAGAACGCAACAAAGAACTGAAGACAAAGCGCCTAGAAACGGTCGGTGCTTGCCTTATTATGCTTCTCATTGTGGTGCTGTTAGCGTGGTTTATGATCAAGATGGTGATTCGTCAAATTGGTCAAGAACCGACAGATGTCGTTGAGTACGCTAATCGTGTTGCTTCTGGAGATTTTGCTACATCCCTTGAATTGCGTGATAACGATATTTCTAGTATCGCCGCCAATTTGTCAGCGATGGTAGGCAATATTCGTGCGCGCATCGAAGAAAGCGAGCAAGTCGCAAAAGAAACACTGCGAATTAAAATTGCTTTGGACAATGTTGCTACGAATGTGATGATTGCGGATAACGATAGAAATATCATTTACTGCAATAAATCGATCGTTGAGATGTTAAGTACAGCAGAGTCCGATATCAAAAAAGCGTTGCCGACTTTTTCTGTTGCTCATTTAATGGGATCAAATATCGATCAGTTCCATAAAAATCCAGCCCATCAAAAACAGCTCCTGTCGACATTCACTTCAAATCATCACGCACAGATCAATGTCGGCACTCGTACCTTCACGTTATCCGCTAACCCGGTCATTAATGAGACCGGTGAGCGACTTGGAAGCGTTGTTGAATGGGCGGATATTACTGCACAGTTGGCCGCACAACGCGCGACAGAACAACTGGCTGCAGAAAACTTGCGTATTAAAATTGCGCTCGATAACTGTGCCACGAACGTCATGATTGCCGATCCGGATCGCAATATCATTTACATGAACAAATCCATCGTTGACATGATGTCGAATGCTGAGGCCGATATCCGTAAAGTGATGCCGAGCTTCAATGTCTCAAAATTGATGGGTTCGACGATTGATCAGTTCCACAAAAACCCAGCACATCAAAAAGCGATGTTAGCCAGCTTCACCAGCAATCATAAAGCAGAGATCGTGGTCGGTACCCGAACCTTTGCCTTGTCTGCAAATCCTGTCATGAGCGATCACGGCGAGCGTCTGGGTAGTGTTGTTGAATGGTTGGATCGTACTGCCGAAGTCGCTATTGAGCGAGAAGTAAGTAATATCGTTGAGCAAGCAGTCGCAGGTAACTTTACGACCCGCATTGTTGAAGACGGTAAATCCGGCTTCTTCGGTAAGCTCAGTGCCGATGTTAACCGTCTGATGAGAACCAGTGATGAAGGCTTGAACGAAGTATTACGTGTTTTGGCAGCGATTGCAAAAGGTGATTTAACGCAGACGATTGACCGTGATTACGAAGGTACCTTTGGCGCATTGAAAGCGGCAAGTAATGAAACCGTTGAACGTTTATCGCAAATTGTGACGGATGTGATTAACGCTACCGATGCTTTATCCAATGCGTCTGAGCAGGTCAGCGCCACCTCTCAAGCCTTGTCGCAGGCAGCCAGTGAGCAAGCGGCCAGTGTCGAAGAAACTAGTGCCAGTATCGAGCAAATGGCAGCCGGTATTAATCAAAATGCTGAAAATGCCAAAGTCACTGATGGCATTGCTGGCAAAGCCGCTAAAGAAGCCAACGAGGGTGGTGTTGCCGTTAAACATACCGTCACTGCGATGAAAGAGATCGCTTCTAGAATCGGCATTATTGATGACATCGCTTACCAGACGAATATGCTGGCACTGAACGCGGCGATTGAAGCTGCCCGCGCGGGAGAGCACGGCAAAGGATTTGCTGTCGTCGCCGCCGAGGTCAGAAAACTTGCTGAACGTAGTCAGGTGGCAGCAAAAGAAATCGGTGACTTGGCGGGTGGTAGTGTCAAGACGGCAGAACGTGCTGGTGAACTGATTGACGAAATTGTTCCAGGTATTGGCCGGACTTCGGATTTGGTGCAGGAAATTGCTGCTGCATCGCAAGAGCAATCTGCCGGTGTTTCACAAATCAACACCGCGATGAACCAGATGAATCAGATTACGCAACAAAATGCATCTTCGTCCGAAGAGTTAGCGGCTACATCAGAAGAAATGACTAGCCAGGCGGAGCAATTAAAAGATTTGGTTGCTTTCTTTAAAATTTCACAAGAAAGCAATTATGCACATACGGCAGAAGTGAAATCAAACCGATCTGTATCTAGTACAAGTAAGCGCGGCCGTATGGTCTCGTCGAGTGGTATTGATGAAGCTAAGTTTGAACGCTTCTAGGAGCATAATATGGGAGCTATTATCGATGCAAAAAAGCATTCAACAACCGTCCACGGTACGGAGGCAAAGAGTTCAAGTCGTAGCTCGCAATACCTTACTTTTGTTTTAGGTGGTGAGATATATGCCCTCGAAATTCTTCATATTAAAGAAATCATTCAATATGGAGAATTAACCGAGGTACCGATGATGCCTAGTTTTATCCGAGGTGTCATTAATTTGCGCGGTAAAGTTGTTCCGGTCGTCGATATGACTGCCCGTTTTGGGCGTGGTGTGACCAGTGTCGCCCGCCGTACCAGTATTGTTATCATTGAACTAGTGCAAGAAGCAGAGAGCGAATCTGAGGCGCAAAGTATTGGTGTGATGGTTGATGCGGTGAATGAAGTCGTTGATATCGCTGATAGCGACGTCGAACCACCTCCGGTCTTTGGTGGCAAGATTCGGGCTGACTTTATCAGCGGTATGGCGAAGCGGAATGGCCGATTTATTATTGTTCTTAACTTGGCACAGGTGCTGTCTATCGAAGAAATGGTGGCATTAAGTAGCTCCATGCTCGAGGGCGTTGACGTAAGCGCAGAGACAAATCCAGAGATGGATGGGAATGCGGAGTCGGAGCATGACCGCTAACGCTTTAATTCCTAGAGTGGTTGCGTCACTGAAAAAAAATGAGTTTGAATGGATTTCCCGATTTTTGTATGAACGGACCGGGATTTCTCTCAGTGATGGTAAGCAGGCAATGGTTATGGGACGTCTCGATAAGCGTTTGCGTAAGCGAGGTTTGAATAATTATAGTGATTATTTTAATTTGCTTGGAAAGCCAGGGTACGAAGATGAGACGACGGTGGCAATTGATTTGTTGACCACCAACGAAACGTATTTTTTTCGGGAGCCCAAGCATTTTGAATTTTTAAAAACAGTTGTTTATCCACAGCATGATAAACAACATAAATTCCGGATCTGGAGTGCGGCAAGTTCGAGTGGTGAAGAGGCCTATACGATCGCGATGACATTGGCTGAGTACTTCCGGGAAGATGGCTGGGAGATATTAGGAACGGATATTTCAACGCAGGTATTGGAGAGAGCTGTTCGGGCTTTGTACCCGATGGCAGCAGCAGAAAAAATTCCTACCTCTCTGTTAAAAAAGTACTGCCTCAAAGGCCGTGATGAATTCGAAGATTTTTTTCTGATTGATCAAGTGTTGCGTTCGAAAGTCAGATTTCAGTCGTTAAATTTGATTGAACCGTTACCAGAGATTGGTGTATTAGACGTGATCTTTTTGCGCAACGTCATGATCTATTTTGATCTCGAAACAAAACGTAAGCTGGTGCAAAGAATGATCGAAAAATTACGTCCGGGTGGCTATTTTTTTATTAGCCACTCCGAGACTTTAAATGGCTTAAATAGCAGTCTTAAGATGGTCAGTCCTTCGATTTATCAGCGCGTAGCCTAAACATTGTTTTATTGAAGCGAAAGTTATTGTCGAGGTTATTTGATATTATTTTCGATATCCTCAGGCATTGTTTAATTTCAGTTGCGACATGCATGTAACGTAGTTCGTTAAGATTATTTTCACCGACTAGTGACTGTGTTTTGCTGTAAAACACAAGGTTGTCGTTGATGAGCGCGACGCCCGACTTTTTCAAGGAAAGTGATCTGTTGGTATGGAAGCGCCCCCTTTTTATATCGATATTTTTTTGCAGCCCGGAGATTTTTATTTTGGTGACTGCGATACCCGTATCCGTACCATACTTGGTTCGTGTGTTGCGATTACGCTATGGCACCCAATATTGCGGATAGGGGGAATGTGTCACTATATGCTGCCGAAAAATAATCGTCGGGAACAGCATGTCCATCTGGATGGTCGTTATGCAGAAGATGCAGTGCAATTGTTTCTGAAAGAAATCAAAAAATCCCGTACCCATCCGCGTGATTTTGAAGTCAAGATGTTTGGTGGCGGAAATCAGTTCCCGTCACAACATGTCGGTGAAATGACCGTCTCTGACAAAAATATTGAGCTAGGTCGTCATTTATTGTCTCAGTATGGGTTTGAGGTCCGTCGTGAGCATATGGGTGGAGTAGGGCATCGCAACATCATGTTTGATTTATGGTCAGGTGACGTCTGGGTCAAACATGTTGAGAAAGTGATTTTACCGTGAGTACGAAAATAAAAGTCATGCTTGTGGATGACTCGGCTGTTGTGCGTCAGGTGTTGACCGCTTTGCTGGGGCGTGATCCTGATATTGAAGTCATTGCTGTAGCCCCTGATCCCATTTTTGCAATGGACAAGATGAATCAGCGCTGGCCAGACGTCGTGGTACTTGATGTCGAAATGCCTCGTATGGATGGGATCACCTTTCTTAAAAAGTTGATGTCGGTCAGACCTACGCCAGTCGTTATTTGTTCCACGCTCACTGAAAAGGGGGCTGCGACCTCCGTGCAGGCGTTGGCTGCAGGTGCGGTCAGTATCGTTACTAAGCCCAAAGCAGGATTAAAGAGTTTTCTTGAGCAAGATACAGGTGACATTGTCCAAGCTGTCAAAGCTGCTGCCCTAGTTGATATGCGGCGCGTGAAAGCCATGACAATGATGATGCTCAACCCTACTGCCAAATTGACGATCAGCGAGGCCATTCCTGCCTTTGAGGCCAGAACCGGTGCAGCGATGTCAGTGACGACCAATAAGATTGTGGCAATCGGTACCTCGACTGGTGGCACGCAGGCACTCGAGCTGGTATTAAAGGACCTCAGCCGTACATCTCCTGGCATCGTTATCGTGCAGCATATGCCTGAAAAATTCACCGCTGCGTTTGCTGACCGCCTCAATAAAATTAGTCATATCGAAGTTCTTGAAGCAAAAAATGGAGATCGTCTGATCAACGGTCGGGCGTTGATTGCGCCGGGCGGACGCCACATGCAGGTCAAACGTAGTGGTGCGCAGTATTATGTTGAAATTTTTGATGCGCCGCCTGTCAATCGCCACCGTCCTTCGGTCGATGTGTTGTTTCGCTCAGTGGCGAAGTGTGCTGGGTCTAATGCCCTTGGCGTTATCATGACAGGGATGGGTGACGATGGTGCCATTGGCATGAAAGAAATGCATGATGCCGGCGCAGAAACGCTTGCACAGGACGAGAAAACTTGCATCGTTTATGGGATGCCAAAAGAAGCTGTGAAATTAGGGGCGGTTGATACGATTCTGCCCCTCAAAGAGATTGCAGGGATGATTGAGGCTTATGGACGGAAAAATATCTGACCGACAGCCTCAACATAATCCCGATCAGCGAATAATCGTACTCAGGCCCACATCTCGGATATCTTTCGTGCCAGTCAGTGCCATACTGACATCGAGTTCTTTTTGCAGAATTTCCAGCATTTTGGTGACACCCTCTTCACCCATTGCGCCCAAGCCATACAAGAAGGCACGGCCCACCATACTGCCTTTAGCGCCGAGCGCGGTCGCTTTCAGAATATCCTGCCCTGTGCGGATGCCGCCATCAAACCAGACTTCCGTGAGATGACCGACCGCGTCGACAATCCTTGGTAATGCCTCGATAGAGGACATGGCACCATCAAGCTGACGACCACCATGATTACTGACCACGATCGCATCTGCCCCGGCAGCGACGGCCAGCTTCGCGTCTTCTACATCCAAGATACCTTTGAGAATCAGCTTGCCACCCCATTCTTTTTTGATCCATGCCACGTCATCCCAGTTCAGGGTTGGGTCAAACTGACTGGCGGTCCACTGGCTCAGCGTCAGAATACCGTCGCCACCTTTGACATGGCCGACCAAATTACCGAATGTCTTGCGTCCTGTTAACGCACGCAATGCCCAGGCGGGTTTTGTCGCCAGATCAATGATATTGGCCAGTGTCAATTTTGGTGGTACGGACATGCCGTTTTTTAAGTCTTTATGGCGTTGTCCTAAAATCTGCAAGTCCAGCGTCAGCACTAATGCCGAGCATTTGGCTGTTTTGGCGCGCTGAATCATTTCTTTGACAAAGCCGCGGTCACGCATGACGTATAACTGGAACCAGAATGGTTTGGTCGTGACGCTGGCAACATCTTCAATCGAGCAAATGCTCATGGTCGATAACGTGAATGGCACGCCAAATTTTTCAGCGGCGATCGCGCCCAGCATTTCACCATTTGCCCATTGCATTCCTGTTAGGCCTGTCGGTGCAATGGCGACCGGCATGGTGACTTCCTGACCCACCATCGTTGTACGGGTAGAGCGATTTTCGACGTTGATTGCAACCCGTTGACGCAGACGGATTGCCGCCAGATCACTGGTATTTGCCTTATACGTGCTTTCGGTATAAGAACCACTATCAGCGTAGTCATAAAACGCTTTAGGGACGCGCTTTTTGGCAAGCAAACGCAAATCTTCTACACAAGTTATTACAGGCATGGTGACACTCCGGACGGAAATTTAATATTCAAAAGTGTAGGGGATATTCGCCCATTGATGGGGGAAAACGTTTCAGTCTTTGCGTGAAGTTTTTTCAGCTAAATTATTCTTTGTAGGATAGATTGACTTCATGCTTCTAAAAAATGTTCAGAGATGAAGCTTCTTAACCACAGATTGCCTGCATCCTGATGATAGCGACGATGCCAGAATACATTTGTTTGCAAAGTAGGTAAGCGCAATGGTGGCTTGGCATAGCTCAAACCAAACGGCGCGGCGGCACGTTCTGCCAGCTTTTGCGGTACGGTCACCAGCAAATCACAGGTGCTGATAATATAAGGAACAGCGACAAAATGCGGTACTTTAAAGTGGGCGGATGCCACTACACCTGCTTTTTCTAGTGCCTGATTAATCTTGATATAGGGCTGCTCTTGTGAGGAAACAATCAGATGTTGCGCTGCAAGAAAATCTTTTAGATCGATGTCAGTGCCTGCCAAGGGATGATCATGGCGAAACATACACACGTAATGTTGTTTAAAGAGCCGCCGCTGGTACCACGCCTCAGAGAGATCATCAAACGCCCCAATCGCAAGATCGACGCGGCCTGATTCCATTTCAGTTTTCAGATCAATACTACTCGCTCGTACGGTTGTCAGATGAATGTTGGGCGCATATGTATGTAATTTTGCAGCGAGTAAAGGCATGAAATACACCTCACCGACATCCGTCATTGCTATCGTGAATTGTCGCGGGCTGGTGCCGGCGTCAAAGTCTTCTTGTGGATTCAACGCCAGTGTGATGTGCCTGAGCGCCACCGTGACCGAATCGGCGAGTTGCTCTGCCCGTGGGGTTGGCTGCATACCGCTTGTAGTACGAACAAATAACTCATCGCCCACCGTACGACGTAAGCGGGCGAGGGCATTGCTGACGGCAGGTTGTGATAAACCAAGCTGACGCGCAACGGCAGAAATTTGTCGTTCCTGAAAGACGCGCTGAAATATCACCAGCAGGTTCAGGTCAATATCTTTGGCTTCTAGCATTATTGATTTGATGAATGGTCTGTATTTTTGTATTTATATCGTAAAAATCGTCGTCATGCACTACATTCTGAGCTGAGCCTGTCATCTGTCGCTCGCTTTCATAACTTGTTTCGATCTTGTTTCGATGTTGACGATGACTATGTTGCAATACCTTATCAGGGAGACATCATGAGCACACCATTGAGCACGTCGGCCTACGGCGATCAGGCACTGGTTTATCAAACTGGTTTCGCCAACGAATACGCCACGGAGGCGTTGCCAGGTGCTTTGCCGCACAACCAGAATTCACCACAAAAGTGTGCCTATGGTTTGTACGCAGAGCAGATTTCTGGCACCGCATTCACTGCACCGCGTCATGCAAACCGCCGTTCTTGGACCTATCGCATTCGCCCAGCCGCGATGCATCAGCCTTTCCGTCAAATCTACAACGGTCAGATGACGAATGATTTTGCCCAGACGCCATCGACACCCAATCAGTTGCGTTGGGATCCACAACCAATGCCAGCGACACCGACCGACTTTATCGAGGGGTGGGTGACTATGGCCGGTAACGGATCGGCCGATGCGCAAACGGGATGTGCGATCAATGTCTATGCGGCAAACAAGGATATGGTGGAGCGTTTTTACTATAACGCGGATGCTGAATTATTGATCATTCCACAGCGAGGTCGTCTGCATTTGCGTACCGAAATGGGTTTGCTGCATATCGAGCCCCAAGAAATCGCAGTGATCCCGCGTGGTATCCGCTTCCAGGTGCAATTACCTGACGGCGAGGCACGCGGCTATGTCTGCGAAAACTTTGGCTGTATGTTGAAATTGCCGGATCTAGGTGTGATCGGTTCGAATGGTCTCGCTAATCCGCGCGATTTCCAGACCCCAGTTGCTTGGTATGAAGACAAAGAAGGTGATTTTGAACTGGTCGCCAAGTTTAGCGGCAATTTGTGGTCTGCCAACATCGGTCACTCACCATTAGATGTTGTCGCATGGCATGGTAATTTTGCGCCGTATAAGTACGACTTGCGCCATTTTAATACGATAGGTTCGATCAGCTACGATCATCCTGATCCATCGATTTTCTTAGTGCTACAGGCACCTAGCGATACGCCAGGGGTTGATACGATTGACTTTGTGATTTTCCCACCACGCTGGCTGGCCGCTGAAAACACCTTCCGCCCACCTTGGTTCCATCGCAATATTGCATCTGAATTCATGGGCTTGATACATGGTCAATACGATGCCAAATCAACCGGCTTCCGTCCTGGTGGTGCCAGCTTGCATAATTGCATGAGTGGACACGGGCCCGATGCGCCGACTTTTGAGAAGGCCAGTAACGCAGATACCAGCACACCGCACAAAGTCGATGATACGATGGCGTTTATGATAGAAACGCGTAACATCATCAAACCTACCCGCGCCGCGATGGAATCTCCGCAATTGCAGGCAGATTATTACCAGTGCTGGCAGGGTATTAAAAAGTATTTTAATCCGGAGCAAAAATAAATGACGGTTCAACTCAACGAAACCCATGATATCAATCTGCGCAGCTGGGTAGCCTCTGCCAACAACGCGGAGACTGATTTCCCTATCCAGAATTTACCGTACGGTATGTTCCGTCGTCAGGGGAGCAATCAGGCGTTTCGTATCGGTATCGCGATTGGTGATCAGATTCTGGATCTGGCGGCAGCGCATGCGGTACATGCATTTGCTGGCTACACTGAATTGCAGGGGGGGCACTTTACTGCGGCCGTGAACGGTCAGACTCTGAACGGCATGATGGCACTCGGTGCACCTGTGTGGTCTGCACTACGCTTGGCGCTGTCACGCGTGTTGCGTGAAGGCTCTTCGCAACAAGGTACCTTGCAAGCTTGTCTATTAGCGCAAAGTGCTGCTGAATTTGCATTGCCTGCCCACATTGGCGACTACACCGATTTCTACACATCGGTTCACCACGCAACCGCTGTCGGCAAATTATTCCGTCCGGATAATCCATTGCTGCCAAATTACAAGTGGATTCCGATTGGTTATCACGGTCGTGCCTCATCGATTGGTGTTTCCGGGCAGCAGTTCCATCGTCCAATTGCACAAACCAAACCGCCAACAGCCGAGACGCCAGTATTTGGTCCTGCGAAACGGATGGACTATGAATTGGAAGTTGGTATCTTTATTGGTCCTGGTAATGCACTCGGTGATGTGATTAACATGGAGAAAGCCGAATCGCACGTGTTCGGTTTGTGTCTGCTAAATGACTGGTCCGCGCGTGATGTACAAGCGTGGGAATATCAACCACTAGGCCCATTCCTTGCAAAAAACTTTGCATCGACGATTTCGCCTTGGGTCGTGACCTTAGAAGCCTTGGCACCGTATCGCCTTGCTTGGACACGTGATGCAGCTGATCCGCAACCGTTGCCGTACCTTGATTCTCCAGTATTACGTGATCATGCAGCATTTGATATCGAGCTCGAAGTCTTGCTGCAAACTGAAAAAATGCGTACAGAAGGCACACCGCCGCACCGTTTGTCGTTGTCGAATTTCCGTCATTCTTACTGGACCATATCACAACTGGTCACGCACCATACGGTAAATGGTTGCAATCTGAATCCGGGTGATTTGCTGGGTTCTGGAACGCAATCAGGGCCTGCACCAGAAGAAGCGGGTTCGTTGCTGGAGTTGACTGAAGGCGGAAAAAAATCGATCGCTTTGGGTAATGGTGAACAGCGTATCTTTATAGAAGATGGTGACACGATCATCATGCGTGGTTGGGCGCAAAAAGAGGGTGTGGCACGCGTGGGGTTTGGTGAAGTGATGGGGACGTTGTTGCCTGCGCGGAGCTAATCAAGTAGGGCGAGTGCAACCAGCCAAGCCTGTGTTGATACGTGTTTGATTAATTAAATCGTTTGCCTTTCGTGGTGGCAGTCCGAGGTGGCTCGGCGGCCACTTACTTTTCTTTGCTTCGCCAAAACACAGTAAGCAAAAGAAAGACGATCGCAGACTTTGCCCTTCGGGTGCGGTCACTACGTGTCGGCACAAATTGCTTTGTCTCAAGCGGACAAGGTCAACATCAAAACTTCAAACTTTAAACCTCAAACCTCAAACGTGCGTCAGCGCTTTGTTTTTACACCGCGCTGCTTGGCAGCTCCACAACCCTCAATCCATCAAACTTTGCGCACAAGGCACGCGTTCGAATTCAGCTTGCAACCGGTCCAGAAAGACCCGTGTCCGAGCAGGCATTAAGCGGCGGCCGGGGAATACGGCCCAGACGTTGATGGATGGTAGTTGCCAGTCAGTGAGGATTGGTATCAGTGCGCCGTTTTCTAGGTAAGGGCGGATGAAGGTGTCGGATAGCATTAGAATACCGTCGCCGTTTAACGCCAGCCGGGTCAGTAAGTCAGGAGAGTTCGCGGTCGCGCGTCCTGGGGGAATGCCTTCCCATTGTTCTTCGCTGCGAGTCATTTTCCATGGGGCGGGTTCGCCGTTGCGGCCTAACAGGCGCAGGGCGTCATGTTCCATTAGGGCTTCTGGCTCAGTCGGCGTGCCACGTTTTTCCAGATAGGAAGGCGCTGCATACAAGCCAACCTTAAACACCGTTAGCCGTCGTGCTGCGAGTGATGCGTCATCGGGTAAATCACCAATGCGAATGGCAACATCAAAATTCTCACCGATTAGATCTACCCTGCGTGGTGAGAGATCGAGTTCCAGAGAGATGGCCGGATAAGTCTGAATCAACGAAGACAAAAAATCGCTCATTTGCCGGTTGGCGAAGTCCCCCGGCATTGATACACGCAACCGACCTGAAGGTTGCGCCTGGCGGTGATGGGTGAGTGCCAGCGTCGCTTCGACTTCATCTTGTACCTGCTGCGCATGCTGTAGCACGCTTTGGCCGAAATCGGTGATCGTTAATTGCCGGGTAGTCCGTAGCAACAGGCGTTCGCCTAATTGTGTCTCCAAGGCTGAAATGCGGCGTGAAAGGCTGGATTTGGGCATCGCGAGCCGGTCTGCTGCTTTGCTAAAGCTCCCTTCTTCGATCACGCGGGCGAATAACAAAAGATCATTAGCTTCGAGTTGCATAGTCTATTT
The DNA here is from genome assembly GCF_049339825.1 of Undibacterium sp. RuRC25W. NCBI lineage: Bacteria > Pseudomonadati > Pseudomonadota > Betaproteobacteria > Burkholderiales > Oxalobacteraceae > Undibacterium > Undibacterium sp. RuRC25W. The sequence goes on from NZ_JBMPPD010000019.1 coordinate 70,603, forward strand.
TGCCAAATATGGAACGATGATATCCATTTTATGCTCTTCCGCTTCAAAAATGGAACATATAAAGTACATCCATCGTCATTCTTTATCAGTACTCAGGCATCAGCAAGTGAATCAGTGATGCCGGATTGTTCAACAAACACAGAGGCTACTATGAAAATTTTACACATCAATTCCAGCGTTCGCGCTGCTGCATCTCACTCCAAACATATTACGCAGACCTTGGTGGATGCGCTTCGTACGTCGCACCCTGACGCACAGTTAACCGTCAGAGATCTGGCGCAGAACCCTCATCCGGTGCTCGATGAAACGGCATTGCAGGCCTTGTTCACACCCGCCGACCAACGTACCGCCGAACAACAAGCCCGTGTGGCGCTCGATGATGCCTTGATTGCTGAAATTCAGTCCGCTGATACGGTCGTCCTTGGCGCACCGATGTACAACTTCGGTATCTCCGTCCAGTTAAAAAATTGGGTCGATGCGATTTCGCGGGCTGGTGTGACGTTCCGTTATGGCCAGCATGGACCAGAAGGTCTGTTGACGGGTAAAAAAGTGTATGTCGTGCTGACCCGTGGTGGCATGTATAAAAATACAGCAAATGATAGCCAGATGCCGTATCTGAAAAGCTTCTTTGGCTTTTTAGGGATGACAGATATTCACTTTGTCTACGCAGAAGGCTTGGCAATGGGACCTGACGCTGAAGCGGCTGCGTTAGCAGGTGCCACTCAGCAAATCCACGCGTTGTTAGCCGCTTAACTCAGAGAAGGAGCAGACATCAAATGAAAACAAGTGAAAATATTACAATTCTGGTTGCACGTGTGTTGATGGCATTGATTTTTGTTGCGTCTGGCGCTGGAAAAATTGCTGACTTTTCCGGCACGCTTGGATATATCACCAGCAAAGGCGTACCGTTTCCTGCCATCGCTGCAGTGGCTGCAATCATCGTTGAACTAGGTGGTGGACTGATGTTATTGTTGGGCTGGAAAGCGCGCTGGGCGGCGCTCGCAATGATGGTCTTTACCTTGGCTGCTGGCTTTATTTTTCATGATTTCTGGAACTCAGCTGCAGATGCGGCACAGAATCAGATGATTCATTTTATGAAAAATCTGTCGATGGCTGGTGGCTTATTGTTCGCGGCAGTCCACGGTAGTGGCAAGTTTAGTATTGAACGTGCCTTGAGCAAGGCTGCATAAAACAGAACGACGAAACGATAACATGTTTTAAGTACATAGAAAAACACCTGAGATCGAAACGGTCTCAGGTGTTTTTTATTTATCGCACTTCAACGATATGACGGGATCAGTCTTGATCAATATGCAAAGAAATCACGCCTGTCGTTGGTGTGGAGCATGGTTCATCGTCAAAAGCGATATCACCATCTGCACGCGCCTCACCATCGATTTTCAGGTCGTTGAAATTAAACAGGTCTTTATCCATCAGATGCGATGGCGCAACGGTCGATAAGGCAGAGAAAATATTATCCACACGTCCCGGATATTTCTTATCCCATTCTCGCATCAGACCTTTGATTTGTTTGCGTTGCAGGTTTTCCTGAGAGCCGCATAAATCACAAGGGATGATGGGGAATTTTTTGACTTCCGCATAGCGTTGCGTATCCGCTTCTTTGACGTAAGCCATCGGGCGGATCACGATATGTTTGCCATCATCGGATTGCAATTTAGCAGGCATGCCTTTGAGCTTGCCGCCGAAGAACATATTCAGGAAGAAGGTTTCCAGAATGTCGTCGCGATGATGTCCCAACGCGATTTTGTTGGCGCCTAATTCATCAGCAACACGATACAAAATACCGCGACGCAGACGTGAGCACAGCGAGCAAGTAGTTTTGCCTTCGGGGATCAAACGTTTGACGATACTGTACGTATCCTGATTTTCGATGTGATACGGAATTCCCAGTTTTTCGAGGTACGCTGGTAATATTTCTGCTGGGAAATTTGGCTGTTTTTGATCGAGATTGACAGCGACGATATCAAAATGAATCGGTGCGCGTTCGCGCAAGGTCATTAGGATATCGAGCAGGGCATAACTGTCCTTGCCGCCGGACAGACAGACCATGACCTTGTCACCGTCTTCAATCATATTGAAATCACCAATCGCCTGACCAACCAGACGGCATAAACGCTTATGCAGTTTATTGTTTTCGTAGGTGATTTTTTCTTGCGATTTGGTTTCCGCACCGCGCTCTTGCGCGGTGTCGAGGACGATCTCTACCAAAGATTCTTGATTAACTTGCATGATACTTACATTTCATTTTTGATCTGGAACACTTCAACGCCAACACCTTCACAATCCGGGTAGACATCAGGCTTCATGGTGGAGATACACACGGCACGGACGCGTGGGTGTGCGAGCATGAGTTTAGCGACGTCATCGCACAAGGTTTCTTGCAAATGAACGTGACCTTCAGCAACACGCTGAGCGATCGAGCTACGGATAAAATCATAATCGACGACTTCATCGAGCTGATCATCTTTTGGCGTTGACAGCGCCAATGGGATATATAAATCGACGTTGATCAGTACACGTTGTTCGCCTTTTTTCTCGAACTCATGGACACCGATATTGATCGAAATTTCATAGTTACGCAAAAACAAGCGGCGGCAGTCGGTGAGTTGCGGGTGGTGTAGGACGGATAACATAATAGGCTCGATTAATTAATTAAGAGTGTGATTCGGTCGCAGTCGCGACAAACATGACGTCGCGTTGCAAAGGGATGAGGTGCTGGCCGCCATCGACCAGTATCGTGGTACCGGTGATTGCCGGACTGTCAGCCAGAAATAAAACACTACGCGCAATGTCCTCGGGTGAACTGGAGTAACCCAATGGGGTAGCCTGGTGCGCGACACTAAAATCGGCTTCGGTCTGATGACCTGAGACTAGCGTAATTCCTGGTGCAACGCCTACAACCCTGAGTTTGGGCGCTAATGCCTGTGCCAGCATGGTGGTGGCACATTGCAACGCCGCTTTTGACAAGGTGTACGACAAAAAATCCGGATTGAGATTGTACAGCTTTTGGTCTAACAAATTGATCACGCAGGCTTGCTGGCCATCGGGTGTGGCCGCATGTAAGGCTTGCGCCAGAAGCACAGGTGCTGCCAGATTGGCGTGCATGTGCTTATCCAGGTAGGTGTGTGAAAACGTACTGGCTTGGTCTTCTTCAAACAAGGAGGCATTGTTCACCACGCAATGAATCGCACCCATCGCCTTCAGTGCTGAACTGAACAAGGTCTTCGTTGCCTGTTCATTGGCAAGATCAGCCTGAATGGCGACAGCACGTTGCCCCATGGTGCTGATTTCTGTCACCAACGCTGTAGCATCCGCAGCAGAAGTGCCATAATGGACAACGATGTCCCAGCCTTGGCGGGCCATGGTCAGTGCAATATGGCGACCGATACGTTTCGCTGCTCCTGTAATAAGAGCAACTCTGCGGGCAGCCTCTGCCGGCTGGCTTGATGGACTAGGCAATGACTGGTTCATGGAAATTCTTCACTGAGTGTTCGTCGTTTTTTATACAATGCCGGAATGCAAAAATTATCTCTACCTCTGCCGGCTCCCGATGCTCTGGCTGCATCGCAAGCTTTGCAACAAATCATTATTGATGAAATTCACCAGCAACAAGGCTGGATTTCCTTTTCGCGTTACATGGAACTGGCCCTGTATGCGCCGGACCTGGGCTACTACAGTGGCGGCGCCACAAAATTAGGCAAGGACGGCGATTTTACAACGGCGCCGGAAATGTCGCCGCTGTTCGGCGCTACTTTAGCGAATTTAGCAGCCAGTTTATTCACTCAGACTTCAGCCCAGGTGATGGAGTTCGGTGCCGGTACTGGCAAACTGGCACGGGACTTCTTAACGGAATGTCAATTTTCAGGAATCACGATAGACCGCTATTTTATCGTGGAATTGTCCGGCGAACTGCGTGCGCGTCAGGAAGATTTACTCAAAGACTTTCCACAAGTCATTTGGTTGCAAGAAATGCCAGCTTCTTTCTCTGGACTCGTGATTGGTAACGAAGTGCTTGACGCCATGCCGGTTGATCTGGTCATGAAGACGGAACAAGGGTGGCGCGAACTGGGCGTCGCAGTATCGCATGCAGAAACGCTCGATGAAAGCGATACAGCATTGCCGCGCCTCGTGTATCGGGAGCAGCCTTGCGATCAGGATAAGCTGGCGCAGATCCCAGGATTGGAGGAGTTGCCGCAGGCTTATATGACGGAAGTCCATGCGGTGTCGACTGGCTTTATGCATAGTCTGGCACGTATGTTGAAAGCGGGACAACAAGAGAGCGGGCGTGGCAGCGCAGCAATCCTCATTGATTACGGTTTTCCGGCGGGAGAGTATTATCATTCGCAACGCAACGAAGGCACGTTGATGTGCCATTACCGACATCATTCGCATCCTGATCCCTTTTACTTGCCAGGCTTGCAAGATATAACTGCACACGTTGATTTTACAGCGATGGCGAAAGCTGCCCTCGATGAGGGGTTAGATTTATTAAGTTATACCAGCCAGGCTGCCTTTTTGCTGGAATCTGGCATTGCCAGCTTACTGGGGCGGCAGTCGGCTGAGCAGGTACTGAGTTATCTGCCGCAAGCCAATGCTTTGCAGAAACTGGTGTCCCCAGCCGAAATGGGTGAATTATTTAAAGTATTAGTCGTTGGCAATGGCGTCGATTTGCCTCAAGGACTATTACGCCATGATCGCTGTCATCGCTTGTAGTATCAGCAGATAGACTGGTTTTCTAATTTAATGCGGGAGTACCGGATGATCCGCTGGGTGTTTGTCATTTTTATTATGGTTATCATCATATCGCGCTGGTTGCCGTGGTTGGAAAAATTGGGCTTGGGTCATTTGCCTGGCGACTTACGTTTTCGCTTTGGTGGACGTCACTATTCTTTTCCATTTGCCTCCACGATTCTGTTGTCAGTGATCGCATTATTATTGGGCCGTTTTTTTAAGTAGCCACGAAAACTGCACGCAACATACAAAAATATCTGCGTCATCTTATTATTTCCCAGAAACATTAAAGTTTCTGCGCTATTTGGCCGACACTTTAATATAATGGACTAGATCAAGACGGGCTATTTCATGGCAAGAAAAGCCGCACCCCCAGAACTTGAGGCAACTGGGGTTAATAAGAAATCACGCTAAAGGGTGAAATGAGCGAACTCAGCGACATCAGGGCATTGCTCATTGAACCGCATCAAGGGATGCGGGTCAGTTTGCACAACATGCTGAATTTATGCGGCATTACAAAAATCGAACATGCGTTGACCGCTGGCACTGCCGTGCGCACTATCCAGGCCAAAGTGTTCGATCTGGTTCTTTGTGAGTACGATCTTGGCGTCGGTCAGGACGGCCAACAGTTGCTGGAAGACGTGCGGCATCACAAATTAACCCCGCTCTCGACTATTTTTATCATGGTGACAGCAGAACGTGCCTATGCCAAAGTGGTCAGCGCTGCTGAACTCGCCCCTTCCGATTATTTGCTCAAACCGTTTACTGCCGATACGTTACTTGAGCGCGTTATGCGTGCGCTTGAGAAGCGAAAAGCCTTTGTTGACGTTCATCGTTTCATGGAATCAGGGGCGGTAAGCGAAGCAATTGCTGCTAGCCATCATGGCGAGCGTGATTATCCTAAATATGCCGTTGATTTCATGCGTTTACGTGCGGAATTACATGTTGTGCTCGGTGAAGCTACTGAAGCCGAGGCCTTGTACAAGCTCCTCTTCGAGCTCAAAGCAGTAGCCTGGGCGCGTCTGGGATTGGCAAAAACCTTGTTTATGCAAGGTAAATATCAAGAGGCAGAGGCGATATTAAAGAAATTGGTCGCTGAGAATAACAAGTTTATGGATGCCTACGACTGGCTCGCCAAGACCCACGAGATGATCGGCGAGTTACCCGAAGCCAAAGAAGTGCTTGATACGGCTGTCGCTGTCTCGCCCCATGCGGTGCGACGTTTGCGCAATCTCGGACGGATTGCCATGGAGACAGGAGATATTGAGACGGCAGAGACAGTCTTCAAAAAAGTGGTCAGTAAGGCCAAATTTTCTGAATTCCGTGATCCCGAAGACCATCTAAATCTGATTAATGCGCTGGTAAAAAAAGGAGATACCGACCAAGCGAAAACTGTCATCCGTGACATGGAAAAAAACATGAGCGGGCTGAAAAAAACCGAGGCTTGTCGGGCGATCTCCAGTGCTATGGTACATGCAAAGACGGGTGATTCGCGCCTCGATAGCGAGCTTGACGCGGCGGTGGTTGCCACGCGCGAAGACGTTGGTTTGTCAACAAACGCGAAACTGGGGCTGGCTAAAACCTGTCTGGAAAACGATAAAGAAGGTGCAGCTTCTGAAATCGTACTTGGGGTCATGAAAAATGCCAGCAATCAACGCATGATTTCTAAGGCTGTGGGTATTTTCGAAAGTGCCGGTAAAGGTATGTTAGGTAAAGAATTAGCACAGCGTAGCCAGCGGGAAGTGATGGATTTGGTGGCGCTTGGGGTGCAAAAAGCAAAACAAGGCGATTTCCGTGGTTCTGTTGATTTGATGACGGCTGCCGCCCATAAATCACCGGATAACCCGCAGGTCGTCTTGAACGCTGCGTTGGCTGCCTTGAAATGCCTCGAGAACATGGGATGGGACAGTGCTATTGGTGAACAGGCAAAGGATCTGATTGAGGCTGGACGTCGACTTGATCCAATGAATCCACGTCTGAAAGCGATTCGTGGCTTGTATGATGAATTGCAAAAGAAATATGGAATGAGCGTCAACCGAATGGCGAAGACCTGAGTCATCGTTGTTCAGAAGAAAATCATTGCTTGATCCATGTCAGATAAAGTGAAATAAAATCAGAGTACCAGCAAGCACACTAGCTTGCTGGTAGATTATGGAGAGCTTACTCTCCCGAAATTGGTCGCGACCGCTATTGCACAACTTATGGCACAGACAGAAACAATCAACACATCTTCGATGTTGCCAGGCTCTCAGCGTGAGCGTCTTCTCCGGAAAATTAATGAAGAATCTGAGCTCCCAAGCTTAGGCGTTGCGATCGCAAAGGTAATTCAAATCACCTCTTCAGGTGAAGATTCGGTTGCGCAACTCGCACATTATGTCCTTTCCGATGTCGGTTTGACGCAAAAAATCCTTCGTTTATCTAATACAGTTCAATATCGCACCAATTCTGGCGGAGCTGTGACGACGGTGTCGCGCTCGATTTTTTTACTTGGGTTCAACACAGTTAAAACCATTGCGATGGCAATGCTGTTAGTTGATCGTTTCAAAGATAAGGCACAGGCAGTTAATGTTCGTAAAGAGCTAGTGCGTTCACTGTGCGCCAGTATTATTGGGAGAGAAATAGCCAATCGCGGTCGATTTCCAGATGGGGAGGAGGCGGCTGTCGCCGCGTTATTCAAAAATATCGGAAGAGTACTCGTTGCGTCTTTCGATCATTCGCTGTATCTGCACATTCAACAACTCATCGATGCTGGCGAAGTACTGCCAAGTGATGCCGTACAGGTCCTGTTGGGGTGTAGTTTTGAGCGCTTTGGTGAAATGGCATTGCAAGAATGGAAAATTCCTGAAGCCATCATTCAGTCCCTTGGCCCCTTACCAAAGGGGGAATTAAGGAGGGCGACGCATCGAAACGACTGGTTGAAGCAGGTCGCGAGCTTTAGCGATTCATTAGCTGAAATCATGATCATGGGACGGCACGATGTGCCAGGCTATGCAGAGACCTTGCTGAATCGGTTCGGTAAAGTGTTAGAAATGGAACCAAAGGCACTTGAGTTGATGCTAGAAAAAGTCGAGGCAGAAACAAGAGAATTGGCAAAAAGTCTCAATATCAGCTTACCAGATGGTTTTGAAGAGGCAGAAGAAGCCAGCAATGGACAAGAAGTCCCTATTGAGTTCGTTTTAAAAACCGAAGAACTTGTTAGTCCTGATCAGTCAGCTAGATACCCAAGCGGCAAACCCTACAACGCCCGTGATTTATTGCTGGCTGGGATTCAGGACGTAACTCACATGTTGTCTTCGGATGACTTTCATCTCAACGATCTCATTTTGCTGGTACTCGAAACCTTGTACACAAGTATGGGTTTTCGGTTTGCCACAGTTTGCCTGCGAGATATGAAAGCTGGGTATTATGTGTCGCGGGTGGCTGTAGGCGAAAAGTATGTGGAACGTCAAAAAGGATTTCGCTTCCCGATCAAACCAGAGGCGGATTTATTTCATCTGGCGATAGGGAACAACGTTGACGTGATGATTGAGAATTCGAATTTGCCTAAAATTCGTAATTTACTACCACCATGGCATCAGACACTCTTGCCCGATGCACGTAGTTTTATTGTTCTTCCGTTAGTCATTCAGAAAAAGATGCTGGGCTTCATTTATGCTGATAGAACTGTGCCAGCAGAAGAGGGCGTACCCGCAGATGAAACGGCGTTGATCAAAACTCTGAAAAGTCAGTTATTGGCGGCGATGATGCGCGGGTAACTCTCTCTGTCAAAGAGGTTGTCAAAGAAATGAAACCAACATAATCACCAGCAGCGTTAGCGTCTGGTCGATCTATGCAGATTCACGGAGAAATAAAGATCAACAAAAAAGGAGTATTTTTGCTCCTTTTTTGTTGAACGTTTTTTTGAATCCAGCGTGGTTTGATTAGTGACGATCCCAGTGACCCTCATGGAATCGCCAGCCGCCGTTGAAGTGTTCCCAGCGATGTGGAACCCAGACATAACCCTGGCGTGGCGCTTCCCAGTGGCCTGGGTGCCAAACGTGACGTCCACTTTCCCAGTACCAAGCACCTTCGGTCCAGAAATGACCGTAAATAGGTGGCTGTCCGATGACTTCAACTTGTGGCGGTGGCGGCGCGACGGTCACCACTGCTGGCGCATAATATTGGTGGCGCGGTGCCTCAACGGCGCAGCCACTCAACAATATCACTGCTGCTGCACTAGCTAATACAAAGGTAATGCGTTTCATAGGTTCTCCAGAAATACCATCGTGGTATTTGTTAGATTCGATTGATCAGCGATGCCATAACAGCATGACGAGTTGGGCGTGCTATCAATTTTTTGATGAACATACTATCCGGACATCTTCTCATCGGTCAGCGGTAAAGCTTGTGTACTCAAGGCGCACAAGATGGCCGTGATACGATATGTGGCTTTAACGCACCAGATCCTTGATCGGTGCACCAGTGCGTTAATTTTTTGAGAACCTTGACGATCGTTCAGGCGAGGGTAATACCCTGTTTTTTCGCTAACGCATCGACATCCTGCCAGATCGTCATCTGATTGAGTAAGCGTGTCGCAGGGTCGATCATGGCACTCAGATTGAAGAATCGTTCTAACGCTGTTTCATCAAATTGACTCTTCTGCGAGAAATTAATCCTGCCATACTGCTTTCTGAATGCGGCTAACAAATCTCCTGGCGCATCTTTGTGCCAATACTGCATCAATCCACCAACCATGAGCGCAGTGTCAGTCGTCTGTTCAAGACTACGTGGGTTTCTGGCAGTGGTTACATCGCGATAATCGAGCAGGCGTGGGAAATAGAACTGCTTAATCCATCCTGCAGGAATGCCGCCATCACGTTGTAAATAGGCGCTGCGCCAGAGCTTCCAGCTTTTATCGATCTCGTTATCGCTGACAAAATGGCGGTCTGCAAGCAACACGCAATCTTCTTCGAGAATAATCTCTAATACAACTGGCAAGCCTGCGTGTTGTGCAATCGTCTCTAGTTCAGGCATGACTGGTTTCTCACCACGCTTGTCTTGTAATGCCCCCACAAAGCTAGCCATGACATTCTGATGCTGATGGTGTATGTCGCTCGTATTGTTGCAAAATCCAGCGCAAGCCGAGAAATACGCCATCAGTTCGCCGATGTGTATGCCCGGCGTCACATTTTTCGTCCCTATCTCTGCACTTGCTTGGAAATGATGTGCTGGGCTATTTTGCGCCAGACCATATCGCAAAATAGGATAAAGCTGGCTTGTCGTTACGCCTGTTTTAACGACGCTACCCGCCGCGAGTTTAAATTCCGTCATGCTCAGATACTTTCTTTAAATAAGGCTAATACTTGCTCAGGAGGTCTTCCAATTGCAGCTTTTCCCTGAAAGCTGACAATGGGGCGCTGTAATAGTTTTGGATGGGAGATAATCGATTCCAGAGCGCGCCGATTGTCGGCCTGCTCCAGTTGCAGTGTCTGATATTCGTCTTCGTCGGCGCGTAGCATCGTTTTTACGTCTCCGCCTAGTTGTTGCAAAAGCGCATTGAGCTGTTCGAACGATAAGGCTGTCTTTTGATAATCAATCACGCTGATGTTGAGCTTCAGTTGTTGTGCTACTTGCTCAACTAGCGCTAAGGTTTCGCGTGATTTAGAACAGCGTGGATTATGATAAATGTGAATCATGAGTCTGATATAAGTCTTATTTTATTGATAATGCCTACCCGCAGCATCCATTCTGGTATTGATTGCTCTGGCAGAAGATGCAACCCAGCGAGTCTAACCTTGCGCTATTTATTGATCAATGAATAACGCAAATTTCTTGCATAGCGTGCGGGATGGTGAATCGTTCCCCTAACAGTAGACGCCCTTTTTCATCTGGCTGGCGATAGTATTTTTTTATTCATTCGCGCATGTCGAGGATGAACAACGCCATGCCGCTTGATTTGCTGCCGTAGGGCGCGGATTATACTGCATACGATTTTCTGCACTGGCAAATCGACATGCCGGCAATGCACAACAATATTAAAGACGACCATGATCCTTCGTGCGATGTGAGTGCCTACTTTTTATGCGCGCAAATAATCACGGCAGATTCCTGCTGCACATCATGCTTACTCGTTTCTGTGAATGCAGTTACACTTGTAAGCCTTTTATGGTTGTAGAGCAAGATATATGCATGAATTTCTGAGTCAATTGATGGTTTTCTGGTCCCCTGCCGAACTCAATGCGAACATTACTATTTTCTTAAATCTGGGCGGTGCCTTGGTGTTGGGATGTATTGTTGGCTACGAACGCTCTTATCATGGGCGAGCTGCAGGTATGCGCACTTACGGGCTCGTTTGTATGGCGTCCGCCGCGTTGGTGGTCTTGGTTGGCTATCCGGAATTCTGGTTTGGCGGGAAAATTCTCACACCGTCTGCCGCCGATCCCACGCGCGTTATGCAGGGCGTTGTTACCGGCATTGGTTTCTTGGGCGCTGGCGTGATCATGAAAGAGGGCTTCAGTATTAGCGGCCTGACAACCGCAGCATCGATTTGGGCTTCTTCAGCTATCGGTATTCTGGTAGGTGTCGGCTTTTATGCCGCTGCAATCCTGTTGTCGCTATTATCGGCTGCCTGTATGGTTCTGGTGCATCGACTTGAAATATGGCTGCCAACGCAATCAGCGATCGCCATTACGATGCATTTCAGAAAGGGATATCAGCCTAAGGAGGCTGTTATTGATACGATGGCCAAAGAGCGCGGCTACATGATGATGAAGCGCACCTTGGCGATCAATGCATCGGAAAACGGGCAAGAATGGCGTTTTATTGCCGTAGCCGCGAACAAGCATGTCGCGATGTCAATATGTGAACTCTCGTTGGAAATGGAAAAAGTTGAAGGAGTGGAATCATTTCAGCTTGCGCATGCAAAAAGTTGAGGTTTTTCGACATCTTTCTCAAATAGTCCTTGACAGAAGGTCTTTGCATCTCTATAGTTCTGAGTTCCCTACGGAGGGGTGGCCGAGTGGTTAAAGGCGACAGACTGTAAATCTGTTCTCTCTGAGTACGCTGGTTCGAATCCAGCCCCCTCCACCATAGGAAAAAGAATTTTTAAGTAAGTATGCGGCTGAAGTGGTAGCCCCTGCGGGTGTAGCTCAATGGTAGAGCTGAAGCCTTCCAAGCTTATGACGAGGGTTCGATTCCCTTCACCCGCTCCAGTTTTATTTGCATGGTGTTTGTGCGAAACGAGCTGCCCTTGTAGCTCAGTGGTAGAGCACTCCCTTGGTAAGGGAGAGGCCACGTGTTCAATCCACGTCAAGGGCACCATGTAAACTGGTGTAGTCAAGTCTGAATTTGTCGGGCGCGTGCCTGAATGTTCTCATCAAAATCGTTAGGAGTCCAAAATGGCAAAAGGTAAGTTCGAACGCACCAAGCCGCACGTTAACGTCGGTACAATTGGTCACGTTGATCACGGTAAAACTACACTGACAGCAGCGATTGCGACAGTATTGTCCAAGAAATTTGGCGGCGAAGCAAAAGCCTACGATCAAATTGACGCAGCACCAGAAG